>JBJTVM010000361.1:0-4637 GCA_046081205.1 Pseudanabaena sp.
CTTGCTCTATTCCATTGCAGATGTTGCTGCAACTTTTCTCGGAATAGGTTAATCTCTTTCATAGGGGTTTTATTTACGATGTGGTTATCTTTTATAAAACCCCTCTCTGCCTACTTTTGCAACTTTTTGTCCTGTACTAAGAGCAAACCCATAAAAGTAGAGGGATGCTCAACGGCTTTAAAAACAAAAAAATGCCTCATATTTTTTGTTTTGGCATAGCAACCATCTACCTTATATGGTTGAGTCAATTTATTTATGATCGAATACATCTCAACACTTTTCATTAATGCGGCTATCTTTGCCCTATTTAGTCTAGGACTGAATCTACAATGGGGATTTGCAGGGTTGGTTAATTTTGGGCATGTCGCTTTTATGACGGTTGGAGCCTATACGACCGTATTGCTAAGCCTCAATGGTGTGCCTTGGTTTTTGGCGCTTCTAATTGCGGCGGCGATCGCCGGTTTACTCGGCATAGTCATCGGCAGCACCGCCTTAAAACTGCGAGAAGACTATCTGGGAATCGTTACCATTGGCGTGTCAGAGATGGTACGTCTATTCGTGAACAATGAAGAATGGCTAACCAAAGGCACAAGGGGAGTGCAGGATTTTCCGCTTCCTTTAGTTAACTTAGTTTCACGCCAAGACTATTCATTTGTGTTAGCGGCTCTTTTGCTAGTGGTCGTGGCAGTGGTGTATTGGCGCTTAGAGTGGTTGGTGCGATCGCCTTGGGGAAGAGTTCTTAAAGCCATCCGTGAAGATGAGGAAGTAGTCAAAGCGCTTGGTAAAAATGTATTTTGGTACAAGTTGCAGGCCTTTGCGATCGGTGGCGCGATCGGTGGTTTTGCGGGAGCATTTTATGCTTGGCAGTTAACCACTGTTTATCCTGATAACTTTATTCCTTTAATCACCTTCCAAGCTTGGACAATTGTGACTATTGGCGGGGCTGGCAATAATCTTGGTGTGATCCTTGGGGCAGCAATTTTTCAGTTTTACAACGCGATCCCACGGTTTTTGCCAGAACAAATTCGTGCTGACGGCGGTCGATTTGAAGCAATTCAGTTAATCTTGATCGGTTTTACCTTAATTTTGTTAATGGTATGGCGACCACAGGGAATTTTAGGCAATAAAAAAGAATTGACTTTAAATCGCTAACCACAAACTGACAATTACGGCGCTTTGCGCTCAAGCCCAAGCCAAGAAATTATGAAAGCGTTGCTTTGCAACGCTTTCATAATTTCTTGTGGCTCATTTGATCGGCAATTGCTGTAATTCATTACAGTAACCAAACAAGAGAGGGCGCGAAGCGCCCTCTCTTGTTTATAGCCATTTGCACCACGCTTCGCGCGGCGCAAATGGCGCAAAATGGTAAAAATGAAAGTGCTATTTTTACCATTTTGCGCATTCGTCGAACTCACGTTGTTTAGTATTTAGGAATCGAAGGATCGATTTGTTCACTCCATGCGTTAATACCGCCCTGTACATTGATCCCATCAATGCCAGCTTGCTTGAGAATGCCAAGCGCCTTCATCGATCGCCCGCCCATTTTGCAATGCGCGATCAACTTATGCCCATTAAGCAAAGACTTGACCTTCTCTACCCCATTACCATTTTCAATTTCTGGCAAGGGTACTAATACAGTGTTCGGAATTCTACCAATTTCCCATTCATTGGGGTTGCGGACATCAATGATTAGATAATCTGATGCACCAGCATCAATGATCTCCTTGAGGTCTTTAACCGTAATTTCAGCGATCTCTTTTTGTGATTCCATTTCGGTTGCTTTTTGTTGAGGAATACCACAGAACATCTGGTAATCAATTAATTCCTCGATTACAGGACGGACTGGGTTAGGACGCAGCTTGAGTTCGCGGAAAGTCATCTTTAAGGCATCGTAAAGTAACAACCGTCCACTCAGAGTATTTCCCTGTCCAAGAATTATTTTGACGGTTTCCGTCGCTTGGATCACACCAATGATCCCAGGTAAAATCCCTAATACACCACCTTCAGCACAGGAAGGAACCAACCCTGGTGGTGGTGGCTCTGGATAGAGATCGCGATAGTTGGGGCCACCTTCATAATTGAAGACGGTTGCTTGACCTTCAAATCGGAAAATTGAGCCATAGACGTTAGGCTTATTTAGCAATACACAGGCATCATTGACAAGATAGCGTGTCGGGAAGTTATCCGTACCATCGACAACGATGTCATAGGGAGCCATGATCTCCAATGCATTAGCTGAAGATAGCTGCGTATTGTACAAATCAATTTGGCAATGGGGGTTGATTTCCAAGATCCTCGCTTTTGCCGATTCGATCTTGGGTTTACCGACCCAGCTAGTGCCATGAATGACTTGACGCTGAAGATTGGAGGTATCCACCACATCGAAGTCCACGATGCCAATGCGTCCGATCCCTGCGGCGGCAAGGTATAACAACAATGGCGCACCCAAGCCACCCGTACCGATGCACAGTACGCTAGCAGCCTTAAGGCGCTTTTGTCCTTCTACGCCAACCTCAGGCAAGATCAGATGACGTGAGTAGCGCTCGTAGTCATCTTGGGTGAGTTGAATCGAATTTGGGTCTGGGTTGAGCATGATTAAATAAATCGCACTTTGGATGCGTAAGCGATCGCCTACGCTGATTTGGCGTGTTTTTGTATTTCTATTGTAGTTTCCTAGTTTACGCTTTAAGTAGCTAGGTGCAATTAAGTATAATCCCCAAAAAATATGGTACATGCGCAGCATGCGCCATATTTTTTGGGGGAATTCTAGATGGGCTGTAAGGTTGGAGGATGGTGAAAGTGCGCCCCTTCGGGGCACACTTTCACATCTTATTTCTCAGCTACTTAATGCAATGTTGTATCTTTGTTGCAGTTGGTTTAACTGCCATAACTACGATCTAAGATTTACAAAAGTTTAGATTGCAAAAAATTAAAGTGTGACTGAATCTACGCATTATTATGGAGCTTATGGATACCCCTTACATTTACTACATTCCGATTTACCCTGATGACGATAATTGCGAAACCCTCATGCACTTATTCATTGGTAAACCTGGCCTAGACAACGAAATTCTCACCTTATTAGAAATCCTTGACAGTCGTGAACACGAGGGTGAAGCCGTAGACTATGTACACGAGTTGGAAGACAAATTTGACTTAAAGCGAGTTTCAGTTAGATTTTTGCCTCGAAAACGCGAACGCGCGGTGCCAATTATGACTTGAGCCATAAAGTTCTTTTGCAAGAACTTTATGGTTAGAGCCTGCGGCTCTGACCATGCCAACAAAGCCCAAAAAATATGACATAGCCAAGCACCGCCATAATTTTTGGGCTTTTTATAGTGATATCCCCACTTCGGTTAATTTCTGTAAAGTTGATCTAGCTTGTAAAATTAGAATAGATGTAAGAAAAATAAATGTAAATAAAATAGAGCATTAAAATGGCATTTTTTGATTCTGAAATTGTTCAACATGAAGCCCGCAATCTCTTTCAAGATTATCAAGCCTTAACTCAGCTTGGCGGTAGTTATGGCAAGTTTGATCGCGAAGGCAAAATTCTCTTTATTGAAAAGATGGAAGAGATGATGGATCGCTATAAGATATTCATGAAGAGGTTTGAATTGTCCGATGACTTTATGGCGCAGATGACCCTCAAGCAATTGGAAAATCAGTTAGGCAATTTTGGCATTACGCCTCAGCAAATGTTTGACCAAATGAACATCACTCTTGAGAAGATGAAATCTGAATTGGAACTTCATAATTAGCTTTTGGCTTTTATCTTTTGAATTTTGGACGTGCAGTCACAACTACACCGCACACTGTTATTTTACTGGCAGTAAGAGTAGTGATCGCTTCGCGGATAGTCACACCAGTAGTGTAAATATCATCAAATAGAATTATTGAACGTGAGTTTGTCTGTTGAGAAACTTTGACTGAGGGAACTTTAAAAGCTTTAGATAAATTTTGCTCACGCTCTTGGATACTCTTGGTCAACATTTGCGCTTTAGTATCCTTGACCCGTTGTAACAATTGGGGGGCACATTGTATTGATGTCAAATCACAAAAACGACGGGCGAGAATTTCAGCTTGATTGAATCCTCGCGATTTTAATTTGCTGTCATGAAGGGGAATCGGAATCACTGTAAGTCTTTTGCACTTTTGCGTCAATTCCTGAACATCTGGCGATCGCTTCCATCTTTCGGCGATCTTTTCGGCAATCAGTTCCATAATTTCAGGGTGATTTTCATATTTGCAAGCAGCAATTCCCCGTTTCAATGTGCCGTCGTAAATACCCCAGCTATAAAGCGGAACTTCTGGAGTAATGGGATAATCTTTTTGTAAAAACTCTGGCGATTGATAAGCAGTAATTTGACGATCGCAGTCTTTGCATAAAATGCGATCGGCAGGACGTTGACATAACGGGCAATTGGCTTGCCAAAGTGAATCTGTAACGACATTTGCTAAGCGATCAATCCTTAAACCTTTGCTAATTGATGTGAACCAGTTCATGATTTTGGGATAATCGCTTAATAGAGAGGTGGGGGGGAGGAGAGCAAAAACCCCCCACCTCTCTTTTTTCCCCAACCCCCCACCCCCCCCCCCCCCTTCCCCCTCTCCCCCCCACCCCTCCACCCCCCCCC
>JBJTVM010000362.1:0-5306 GCA_046081205.1 Pseudanabaena sp.
ATTCTTTAAGATATATCCTGATGCTCCATATTTCAAAGCTTGTGAAACATATTCTTCCGTATCATCAACGGTAAGAATTAGAACTTTTGTCTCGGGGAAACGATCGCAAATTTGTTTAGTTGCTTCCACTCCATCCATAAGTGGCATTTGGATATCCATGAGAACAACATCTGGCTGAAGGCTCTCTACTTGGGCGATCGCTAAGTTCCCATTTTCAGCTTCTCCAACAATTTCCAAAGAAGATTCATCGCCAAGAGAAATCTTCAGGGCGCGACGAATAAATGCATGATCATCAACAAGTAAAATGCGGATTGTCATGGGAATTACCTATGGTTTGAGCGATCGCCCTGCACTCAAGTACTCATGCCAATTCACGAAAGTGATGCCACACTTTTGTGAATTACAAATCAAACCCAGTAAGGGTTTTCAAAGCACAAAATGACTACGCCATTTTGTGCTTTGGTATCAAATACGGGTTATAGCGCTTTTCAAGCAAGCGAGGTACAAGGGTTGGTTTCCCACCTTCGGTGGGAAACCAACCCGTACTTCACTAGACTGAACAAACGCTATATTTGTGCAGATTAGTATTACCTTAAATTAGCTATTTATATAGTAACGAACAAGTAGCGATAGTCCTAATTTTGGATGGGACTAAAGTACTAGTAAATTCAGGACTTAGTCTTCATGTGCAATTCCTACCTCAGTTCTAGGATGAAAATGTAGAACTTAGAGGATTTCTTCGATGTCCAAAATTCTTGTTGTTGAAGATAGTAAGACTCAAAGAGAAATGATAGCAAATTTACTTCAAAGCAATCAGTTTGAAGTTGTGACTGCTAGGAATGGGGTGGAAGCGATCGCCCAAGCCGAGGTGTTACATCCTGATCTCGCAATTTTAGATATTGTAATGCCTGAAATGAATGGCTATGACCTTTGTCGGAAACTAAGAGAGAATCCTGAAACTAGAAATATCAGCATCATCATATGTTCGTCTAAATGTACCAAAGCCGATCGCCATTGGGGATATCGACAAGGGGCAAATGCTTATATTGGCAAACCTTTCTTGCCAGATGAATTGACGAATACAGTAAAGACTTTATTGAGAATATCGTAGAGTTACGAGCAATTTTCATTATCTAAATCGGTTTTAAAAAAGCCCGCCGTTGGCGGGCTTTATAATGAGCAGAATGGCGGCGCTTCGCGCTGCCACTCTGCTTTTGGGTTTTATGTCCTAAGCAAGGCTTGCATTGATATAAAATAAGACTTATGCAGTATCCCTACACTCAAAGGCGATGCTCAAAGCTCAAATGTAATCCACGAAAAGTAATAGAGATTTAACGTGTCAGGGAATGTATCTATAGATTTATCACAAGATTTATTAGAGTCGATCCAACGCACTCGCACGGCGGCGATCGCCTTAGCGAAATTGCCGACTGCTTCCAAAAATGCTGCTTTAGAAGCGATCGCTGTCGCCCTAGAGCAACAAACTGAAATGATTTTGGCAGCTAACCAAAAGGATCTTGCTACGGCTAATGCGAATCAATTGCCCAGCGCCTTGATCGCCCGCCTTAAACTGGATACCAATAAACTGAAGGGCATGATCGCAGGTGTCCGCGATGTAATCCGCCTTGCAGATCCCATCGGCGATCGCCAAATTCATCGAGAGCTAGATACAGGTTTAGTATTAGAGCGTTTGTCTTGCCCATTGGGCGTAATCGGAGTCATTTTTGAAGCGCGTCCTGATGCTGTTACCCAAATTGCTGCGCTAGGTATTAAGTCAGGTAATGGCGTAATTCTCAAAGGTGGTAGTGAGGCTGTACATTCCTGTGAAGCGATCGCTTTAGTTCTGTACAAAGCTTTAGAAGAGCTATTTGCAAAGCAGGGTGGCGTATCGCCAAATGTGGTGCAGCTATTGACTACCCGCGCCGAAACCTTAGCTATTTTGAAGATGGATAAACTGATCGATCTGATTATTCCTAGAGGTTCTAATCAGTTTGTTCGTTATATCCAAGACAATACCCATATTCCCGTTCTCGGTCATGCCGATGGAGTCTGCCATTTGTATGTAGATGCGTCGGCTGATTTGGAAAAAGCTGTAGCGATCGCTGTCGATAGCAAAACCCAATATCCTGCGGCTTGTAATGCGATCGAGACGATGTTAGTTCATAGAGAGGTCTCGTCTAAATTCTTGCCCATCGCTTTCACGGCTTTGCAGGAGCGTAGTGTAGAGCTACGTGGCTGCGATCGCACCGTAGAAATCATAGCGATCAATCCTGCTGAAGAATCCGACTGGTCAACGGAATATTGTGACTTGATTTTGTCCATCAAAATAGTTGATTCTCTAGAAGAGGCGATCGCCCATATCACTACCTACGGCTCAAAACATACCGAAGCGATCGTCACCGAAAATCAAGCGATCGCTGAGATATTTATGAGCGACATTGATGCTGCTGGGGTATTTCACAATTGTTCAACCCGATTTGCTGATGGTTTCCGCTATGGCTTTGGTGCAGAAGTGGGCATTAGCACGAGCAAAATGCCACCTCGTGGACCAGTGGGTTTGGAAGGGCTAGTTACTTATAAGTATCGCCTTGTGGGTGATGGTCATATCGTAGCTAACTACACAGGTGCAAAGGCTAAAGCCTTTACCCATCATGATTTATAGTAAAAGGCGGCGCTTTGCGCCGCCTTCTACGTTAATTGTTTTTGAAACTAAAGGAGATTACGTGAGTCTTGAAGAGTATGGTACAATCGCGCCCAATTTCATTTTTTGCTACCTTCATCTCAAGCATATGAGACTCCACACACAAAACACTCTCCGCAACATGGCTCTTGGACTAGTATCCCTGTTGAGTATTAGTACCATTGCGATGAACGGCCTTAGTGCCAATGCCCAATCTTTCCCAAATGACTCCTTACCATCTGTTCCCACTAATGCTAGTAGCACACAGTATCTTGTCTACTTACCTAATGTGGCAAATGTACAACAGGCTAAGGCGCTAGCTCCTGATGCTTTTGTCAGTCGCTTAGACACAGGTGAGCAGGTGGTACAACTAGGACGCTTCAATAACTTAAACCTTGCTCAACGCCGTGCTTCTCAGTTTAGCCAAGCAGGGCTAAATCCTCAAATCAAAACAGTGCAGGGAAAATTTGCAACTTTCCCCTCTGCTCCTCCTGTAAGCTCGATACCTCCCATCCCCAGTAATAATCCACCCATCTCATCCGCACCAATTCCTGTGGAATCGATTCCTATTCCCGCAACAAGAGTGGATGAGCCATTACCTAACGTGCCTAACTCAGGGTTTCCTAATAATAATGCGATCGAAATTGTGCGATCGCCTCAACCACTTCCCCCACAAAATCAGCCTTCCCCGACTCAAACTATTCCACCGATCGCTGCTCAAAATCCACCCTCTGGCGCACAATTACGCTATTTCGTGATTATTCCCACGGGTTTAGTATCAGAGTTGCAACGTGTCCAAGCGATCGCTCCTAATGCTCAATTGCGCTCTTCCTACCGTGGCACTTATATCGAAGTACAAGGCTACCCCGATCGTGGCAGTGCTGAGACCCTCAACCTAACTGTTCGTCGTCAAGGATTTGATAGTCGTGTTGTATTTTTCTAACTTCAAGCATCGATCGATGACCAACTTCCAACCAAGGAAATTTTTAAAAGTTTTGCCTTGCAACGCTTTTAAAAATTTCCTTGGGGTTTATTTAAGCAAAATTTCTTATAAAACAAAGGGGGCTTAAGCCCCCTTTGTTTTATGAATAGGTGCGACCGCGCCAACTTTTGGGCTTGGTGAGTGCGGAAATCCAAATCCGCATTACTGCAAAGGGATCGGCGAGAGGAGACAGCCAAAACCAAAAGCCCACATCGGTGTAACTAGTACGAATGCCAAATACTAGTAAGCAGCGAATAAATATGAGAAAAGCATTAAGCCAGAATAAAATATTGATCAACAGCGATGGTACAGGTTGCCAAATTGACAGAGCCATTAGCAAAGGTATTGGTAAGCCCTGAACAGATGTAAGTAAGAGGCAATCAGCAAAGGTTTGCGCTGGGGTTGACGCATCCTTAAGATCTAGCGATCGCCCCCATTCGCGCCATGTTTCTGCCATTGATGTATACATTCGCACCTGCATCAGTGCTGCACCATCGAGAAAGCCCACCTTAGCACCACGTTGGGCGGCGGCTCTCGCAAGGGTAACATCATCACAAAATGATGACTTAGCAAGTTCGTAGCCATTTAGTTCGACCAATTTGGCACGTTTTGATAAAAAACATTGACCATTTGCCATCACTCGATCTTCAGTAAACTGGGTGCTATCGCCTGTTGCTCCAAATCGAAAAATTAGGGTAATTAATAGCGCAGGTTGTAGCCATTGTTCACCAGCAGTTTTGAGAATAAACTTCGGTGATAGGGAAACAATATCAAAGTTGTCATTGGTAGCTTGCTGCACAAAACTAGCCACCAATCCCTTTTGCGGGAATGTGTCAGCATCAATGCCCAGCACCCATTCGCTAGTAGGATCGCTATGCAAGAATCCTGTATGTAAAGCCCAAGGACGACCTACCCAGCCTTCAGGCAGAGGATCATCGGTAATTAGTTTGAGAGGGATGGGAAACTCTTTTTGCAATTTCTGCACATATTCGGGCGTACCGTCCTGCGATCGGCTATCTACCACAATAATTTCTTTGGCGGCTTGATCACGTAAGCCTTCTAAACAAGTTGGTAAGCGATCAATCTCATTGAGTGTGGGAATAACTATCGAAACTTTAGGTGATTGCTTGGCTAATTCTTCGGCTGCTGGCTCAAGTGGAAGTAGCGGCGCTGTGCGATCGCGGGCTGTGCTAAGACGTTTTAGCAGTACAAGTGTCGCGGGTACTTGTAAAAGCAAAAAAAATATGGGAAAACCTATCAAAAAAAGCGGATTATTCAACTTTGATGGAGATGCTTGGACTCTAAAGGCTTATCCTATCGCAAATTAAGCCGTGCAATTCACTTTCAGTAGTAATTCTTGCTCAAACAAGGAATTTTTTAAAGGTTTTGCTTTGCAGAATTTTTTAAAAATTCCTTGTTTGAGCTTAAGAGTATGTTTGAGAAGTTTTGATCCCCCTAAATCCCCCTTAAAAAGGGGGACTTTTTTAATCTTTTCCCCCCTTTCATAAGGGGGGGTAGGGGGGATCAATTAGTATTTTTAGCAAATGCCTACACTTCTCAAACAGGCTCTAAGCATCAAGTTCTTTAATTTAAGAACTCATTTAAGAATTACTTCCTGCGGTTAAAAGCTCTAAAAGATCCCCC
>JBJTVM010000363.1:0-6224 GCA_046081205.1 Pseudanabaena sp.
GGGGTTTCTACCGTCTCAGAATAAACAGGCTT
Organism: Pseudanabaena sp.; assembly: GCA_046081205.1. GTDB lineage: Bacteria > Cyanobacteriota > Cyanobacteriia > Pseudanabaenales > Pseudanabaenaceae > Pseudanabaena. Next base: position 33 of record JBJTVM010000363.1, read on the forward strand.
GAGAACTATTTTGTATTCCGCCATAAACTCACATCCTCATAAATATCTGAAAGCGCGATCGCCAACATAATCAACACAAAATTTGTACTTAACTTGTTGCTTTTGCCTATTCTTACACAGATAATTAAACTAAACAAGAGCTTAAGCGTACAGAGTGTACGTACATAATAATCAATGGGACGTAAAGGTGAATCCATCACATTATCTATATCCGATCGCGACAAAGCCCAGTTAGAGGAAATCGCCCTCGAACTTGGCATGAAATGGGGCGATCGCCCAAATATCTCCAAACTAGTCGAAGCGATCGCCCGTAAGCAAATTCAAATCTCTAAAAATAACGACTGGTCTAGCGATCGTATAGAAGCGCTGAATCGGACTGTAGGGTTATTAACCGACTATGGAGAAATCGAGCTTGCCAAAGCGATCGCCCACCTATTGCTAGAACGTAGCGAAATCACAACACCATTACGTCGAGACATTGAGCGCTTTTTAGACAAACCCCCTGAAATTTGGCGACAAGTGTTAGATCGTTATATCAAACAAAATCAACCCTTTCGGTTGATCTACCGTGATGCTGCCGATCACCCCCATGAATTCTCAATCTATCATGCCCAAATCACCCCCCACGACAAGAGGTTATATCTTGATTGTTGGTGTGAAGAAACAACAGGAAGCGATGACATCGAAGCCCTCAGACACAATCGCTGTCTCAGGCTCGATCGCATCCCTGCTGAAGCCGCAATTACCCAAATCCAAGGTAAATGGCGATCGCAACTTGCTCAAATTACTGTCACCTTCCAACTTTCAGGCAAACTCGCCTTTGCCTACAAACCGCGAAAAGAGGATGTCGATGACATTTGGCTAAATGATTACCCCATTCGCCAAATTAAACGTACAATTAGCAGTACATTTTGGTTCTATCGCGAAATGATGCCCTATGCCGAAGATTGTGAAATTATTAAACCTGACGATGTGCGCGAAAAGTTCAAAGCAAAAGTGCGATCGCTATATCTCAAGTATTTAGATGATTGATTTGTCAATTACTTAAAAAAAACAATCCTACTGAACTTAAATTGTCATAGATTTATCTTAGAGCAAATAGTTGTCACTTATTTGTTATTAAATTTATATGAATAAGTGTTTATACTTAGCTTGATTAACGTGCTTTCAAGGTTTCAGGGCTTTGCTTGGTGCGTTGCGCTATATTGATGGGGTATCTCTGCCCGTTAGTTAGCTGTCGTTATGCAAAAATGGTTTAATACTGCTGGTCCTTGTAAGCCTGACATTCACTACATGTTGTCAGCTACAGAGCGCTTGCCTGAAATCAAACAATTAATTGCTCAGGAAAATTATTTTGTCATTCATGCGCCAAGGCAGGTAGGTAAGACTACAGCAATGCTGACGTTGGCACAGGAGTTAACTGCAAGCAGTCAATATACAGCAGTGATGTTATCTCTGGAAGTGGGGGCGGCTTTCTCAGATGATTTGGGAGCAGCCGAGCTGGCTATTTTAGGTGAGTGGAAGCAATCAATACGGTATCGTTTACCAAAAGAACTGCAACCTAATGAGTGGTTAGACGCTGAAGCGGGAGCGAGGATTGGTACAAACTTGAGCAACTGGGCTGAACAATCATCCCGTCCATTAGTTGTCTTTTTGGATGAAATTGATGCATTGAGTAATGAAACGCTAATTTCTGTATTAAGACAAATCCGCTCTGGGTTTCCCAATCGTCCGCAGGGATTTCCGCAGTCAGTTGCTTTGGTGGGGATGCGTGATGTACGGGATTATAAATATGCTTCGGGAGGGAGCGTTCGCCTAAATACTTCGAGTCCTTTTAATATCAAAGTGCGTTCCTTTACTTTGAGTAATTTCACACTTGAGGATGTACGAAATCTCTATAAGCAGCATACGGATGACACAGGGCAAGTATTTACGCCCGAAGCTGTTGATTTAGCTTTTCATTTGACGCAGGGACAGCCTTGGTTAGTCAATGCGATCGCTAAGGAAATAGTTGAATACATAGCTAAAGATCCATCTATTCCCATTACTGCTGAGTTAGTGAATCAAGCGAAGGAAATATTGATTAAGAGACAGGATACGCATCTGGATAGTCTTGCTGAAAGACTGAGGGAAGACAGAGTTAGAGCTATAATTCAACCAATTTTATCTGGATTAGAGTTAGGAGATACACCCGATGATGATCGCCGCTATCTTTTGGATTTAGGTTTAGTAGTGCGGAGTCAGGAAGGTGGTTTGAAGATTGCGAATCCTATCTATCAAGAGGTGATTCCCAGAGTCTTATCTCAAGGGGTACAGGATAGTTTACCAATGATTCAACCGAGCTGGCTGAATGCTGATGGAAGTCTTAATGCTCAAGTCCTGCTTGATGCTTTTCTCAGATTCTGGCGGCAACATGGTGAGCCATTGTTTAAGAGTGCTAATTACCCTGAAATTGCGCCTCATCTGGTGATGATGGCGTTTTTGCATCGGGTGGTTAATGGTAATGGCACTTTGGAAAGGGAATATGCGATCGGTTCGGGAAAGATGGATATTTGTTTGCGCTATGGTAAGCAAACTCTGGCGATGGAGTTGAAGGTGTGGGCAGATAAAAGACCTGATCCGATTAAGGAAGGCTTGTCGCAGTTGGATAAGTATTTGTCGGGATTGAGTTTGGATACAGGTTGGTTGGTGATATTTGATCGCCGTTCTGGGTTGTTGCCGATCAGCGATCGCACTACAACTGAGAATGTCATCAGCCCCACAGGACGTGAGATCATCGTGATTCGGGGATAAACAAGGGCTTCACTGCAAAATAAGGAATTCTAATTTGCATTGTAAAAATCGGTTTCATAATGAGATTCGCTGACTCAAAGAGCGATTTTACAAAAAGTTTGAGTATTGCTATATATTTGAAATCAAACAGCTTTGGCTTTGTGAGTAATTATGTCAGAACTAACTTTGGCTTGGGTAGAAGCAGGAATTACCAAAAGTTATCGGATCAGTCTGACAATGACTCGAATTGGGAGAGATCCCGCCCGATGCGATTTAGTTTTGACGCATCCCACAGTTTCAGGGTTACATGTCGTGATTTATTTCGATCCCCAAAAACAGAACTTTTGGCTTAGAAATATGCGCGAGTCCAATCCTCCTGTAATCGATGGTCAAAAATTATTGAGTGGGGAAGTTGCATTAAAGACTAATAGTGCGATCGCTTTAGGGCAACAAGTATTACAAGTCACAAATATTGAAATTGATCTACCAAGCCAAGCACTTATTTCGCAAAATTCCGATCATGTATATGGATTACAATGCCCTAATTTAAAATGTGGCAAAATTTCTCCCTATGATCGAATTACCTTAGTATGTCCTTGGTGTGGTACTTCGCTAGCGGGAGCTGCTAGCAGTATTTTACCGCCTCAATCTGTTCTATAAAGATTTGAAACCTATGCAGATTTCTGTTCAATTAAGTTGGTTAGAAATAACCACCAATCAGCCGCAATCTTTGCAATTGAATTTACCGATCGCTATTGGTAAAGACGTAACTTCATTGCCAGAGAATCTAGATGGAAATCAAGTCGCACAGGTAATACTAGGCGATCGCTCAGTGTCTCGATACCATGCATTGCTAACTTGTGAGCAAGGAAATGTAGTGGTCATCGATCAAAATAGTACTAATGGAATCTTAGTTAATGGGGTTTTGGTCGGTCGGGGAATGGAACTTCGCAAGGTGCTAGCCATTGGAGATCGCCTCACGATTGGAAGATATGAAATAGCGATCGCCTTTGACTCGCCTGCTATGGGTAAAACAATTATTACAGTCTCACCAAACAATACGGTCAATCCATCATCGACAACGCCCACAATTTTATTTAGTCCCGAAACAGGTTTACCCCAAGCTAATGTTATCCAGCCAAGTTTAGCTAGTTCTTCTAATTTTCCTCCAGACTTCTTTCAATTGCCAGTCGTGGAAGTACAGTCACTACATCGGACTGGGCTGCCTGTGCAAGAAACGACTTATGGAGCGATCGGGGGAGGATTGGGAAGTTACATTTGGGTGGATTATTTACGGATTTTTGGGGTGGCTGCCGATCAAATTGTGGCGTTAGGCTTGGAGCCTCAACCCTATGCAAGGTATAAACGACTCTGTCTCAATTCACAGATCCCTCTATATGAGAGGTTGCGCTCTAATTCGGATTCTTGTCCAGATAATATTTGGGGATTTCCTAGTTATGCATGGCGTGAGGGATGGCATGATTTTACTCGCGGCAAGATTAATCAAGCTTGCAAATATCTTTGGCAGGTGTTTGCGGAACCTGATTTAGTGGAAACCTATACACCGAGATCTGGCAATGTCTTTGACTCCATTGATCGAGAGGCTCGTCGAATTGGTTGGGAGCAGATTTATCGTTATGGGCGGGTGCGATCGCTGCGAAAAACTAATGATGGACGCTATGCGATCGCCTATTCCCTTGGGCAGGGACATCATGCTTTTTTGGTTGCCAAATATCTACATTTAGCAATGGGTTATGCCGCCATTCAGTTTTTGCCAGATTTACAAGCTTACCGTAGCCAAACAGAAGACTTTCGATCTGTAGTTAATGGCTATGAGGAGCATGAGCATATTTACCAACATCTAGAAAGTCATGGCGGTACGGTATTAATCCGTGGACGCGGAATAGTTGCCTCGCGAATCGTGCAGCGTATTCATGAAGTACGTCAGCGATCGCCACAGCAAAAAATCAATCTCTTGCACCTGATGCGATCGCCAAAAGCGCAAGGCAATAATTATGGACGCGCTCAACGTCCTGTCGAAAACCATTATGAATTTCAACCCTTTAACTGGCCCAAAGCTTGTTGGGGTGGAGATTTACGCGCTGTTCTTGAAGAGTCTGATCCGCAGACTCGACAAACTTTGCTCAAGGATTGGGGCGGCACAACTACAGCCGATCGCCATGACTGGAAAAAGATTGTACAAACTGGCTTGAATGAAGGTTGGTATCAAATTACCTTTGGGTCTGTCGAAAAGGTGGAACAACTCCCAGATCGACGTACTGCCACGTATATTCGTCCTCACCAAATGGAAGGAATTTTGCAGTTGAACGCGGACTTTATTATTGATGCTACAGGTTTAGATGCAAAGGTTCAGACTAATCCAATTTATGCAGATCTGCTCGATTGCTATCACATACCTACTAATGACTTGGGTAGATTAAATGTGACCAATGACTTTGAGATTGCTGAGCTTCGTAACGATGATATTGGAAGAGTCTATGCATCGGGAGCTGCGACGCTAGGGAGTTCCTATGCCGCAGTTGATAGCTTTTTGGGGTTACAGTTTGCGGCATTGCGATCGGTTGATAGTTTAGTTGCGGCTCGCGCTCCTCAGTTGCGTAATCTCAATGGTTGGCGATCGTTGGTGCAATGGGTGAAGTGGTTTAGAAATCAATCACCTTAGAAATCTTTTAAGAATTACTTTTTAATTGTTTCAAGATTAAAAACCTGTAATCAATAAATTTCTGGCGGCATCCGACTCAACGGGTTTAGAGAATAAATATCCTTGGCAAAATTCACACTTTAATTCGCGGATTTGATCAAGCTGATCTTGAGTTTCGACACCTTCCGCGATCGTAAACATGCCTAAACTCTTAGCGAGCGCAATAATTGCTTTAATAATTTCAATGTTTTTACCATTTTTGCCAATTCTCATCACAAAGGATCGATCAATTTTGAGATGATCAATGGGGAGTCGATGTAAATAACTCAACGAAGAATAGCCCGTGCCAAAATCATCAATGCTCAATTGAATCTGCCGATCGCGTAGTTGGGAGATAATTTTGCCAGCAAATTCAGCATTCTCCATAATGTCGCTTTCAGTGATTTCTAATCTTAAAGAATTTCCAGTAATTCCTGTCTCTCGAAGAACTTGATCAATTTGCTTTAGCAAATCAAAACTCATGAAATGCTTTACAGAAAGATTGACATTCATTGTTAAGGAAACATCAGCAAGCCCTTCATCCCGCCAGATACGCAACTGCTGACAGGCTTGTTGCAAGACAAATAAGTCGATCGCCATTACTAGTCCTGTCTCTTCAGCGATCGGAATAAATTTAATTGGATTAATTAGCCCTTTTTCAGGATGATTCCACCGCACTAACGCCTCAAAAGAATCTATTTGGTTGTTACTTAAATTAA
>JBJTVM010000364.1:0-4165 GCA_046081205.1 Pseudanabaena sp.
AGAATCGGCAAAACTAAAGCTGCGATCGGATGCAAGGGATAAGCTGCCGCCAAGAGTTCGGGCGAAATATCATCAATCTGCGATCGCAGAACCTCGCACCAATCTTTTGCTTGATTTTTGATTAGAGCATCATATTTTTTAACTTGTTTAACAATAGATTTATCAGCAGACTCATGATCAGGGCGGGCGATCGCTTTCCCAATTAACCAAGTCATCTGTCGTGGTGACTCCGTAAAAGGAATATCTTGAAATCTGCCTTGAATCTTTGCCCATTCATTACGCTGTAGAGAAGCTAGTCTTTCGCCATAGTCAGCAAAAGACTGATGTAATAGACCAATTAAATAGAATTTAAAATCAAGAGAATGCTTCAAGTTCTCTTGATTTGGCTTTAACTCAGCCAATTGCTGTAATAAATAAAGGTCTGATTCGCTAGGATGCAAGGAAGCATATTCTAAGTTTTTCCCTAACTCATCAATTATCAAGATCACATCAGTTTGAGCAGATGTAATTACTTCTTGAATGGTTCGCAATGCTTCTTTACTATCAACTTTATCTCCAAAGGCAATGTTGCCTGCTAAATCCACAAGCTTAGTAACGATCTGCCGTTTACTCTTACTCTTATTCCAAAAACGACTTGCCCCATAGTCTAACGCTCGAATAATTGTGTGGGATAGAGGTTCTCTCTGGGCTGTAGCAATCGCCCTAAAACAACCCTTTTCAGGTAGATTCTGATGTAATTTTTGAAAATCTGCGGCTGTTAATGTAGTCTTGGCGATCGCTAGAGCTTTTTGCTTAACTGACTCTTCCCCCGCACATAGGCAAGCCAAGAAATGAGCAAAGGCAGATTTCCCCGTACCATATACTCCTGTTAGCGTCACTGCATGTGTCTGCCCATCTTCTGGACAATTAACCAAAATTTGCTTGAGCGCATACAGAGATCTGTCTGTTAATACATAACCCTCTACCGAGTTAGGGTTATCCAGATCTCGCTCTAGATTGATTGATCTCGCATAACGGCGATCTAGTTGAAAGTATTCTGACAATTTAAACATTTAAGACCTGTAATATCTATTTAAAATCGTGTGACTAAGCGTTGCGGGATCTTGAGTAAAAGACATCTGAACTATGCCAGCACTATCAGAAAAAGTAATCTCGTTACACCATCGCGCTACCTGCTCGATCGCATCACAAAGAGCAGACTCCGATAACTTAAATACCATTCCGGGGCTACCTTCATCAAATAATAAACTCGTCAAAGAAATTGTCCTCTGCGCAGTACTAACTGTTTTCGCAAAATCTAGACAAGCTGATACTAAGATTTCATGGGGGAGACTGTTCTTAGCACCTGTGCGAAACAAATAATGTCTAGCATCTCCTGCACGTTGAATCAATCCTAACTCTGCAAAGGGACAATCTAAGTTGTCTTCATTCAAACTCAGATCATCACCTTGTCTAACATACATTCGCAAAAGGCAAGTGATATCTTTTTTTAAGGAAGCTTCCGCGGTGCGATTGCCTGCTGCATCGCGATACTGAATGAGCGTCAACAGCAAATCATCAACAGTAAATTCTGTTTGATGTAAGTTATTAAAAATTGCGTGCCACGCTGAGGCTTTACAAGGTTGCTGCAATAGATGCCAATGCAATAACCATAGGGAAGCAGGATCTTCTAAAAAGGGGTCGTAACCATCTTCACTTAGCAATAATCGCCCAAATTGTGATGTTTGCGGTGATGACTGTCCTGCGCGATCGTCTTCAATCAGCTTAAATGCCCCACACCAATAGCGAATTGCCTTCGCCATGTTTTTCCCTACCCCTAGCTGAATGTGAGCATCTTCCTCTAAAAAAATGTTGGAGTTTGCATTAACCGCCTCAAATCCTTTCTTTAGCCAGCCATAACGCGGATAAAATGTCTCATGCCGAGCAAAAATTAGTTCCGTGACAGTAGGAATATTGCTGTTGATAGTCTGAACCATATTTACTCTTGAATTTGCTTGTCCAGCTTAAACTAACTTTATAAGTTTCTAAAAGTTAGTAAATCTGCTACACCTTGAAAGTATAGGATAGACTGAGATTCTAACAGTAATTTCTATGTCAGCCCGCGATCTATTCCATGACATCGTTAAAAAAGCCTTACAAAAAGAGGGTTGGATAATCACCCATGATCCCTATCCGTTACCAACAGGCAGTTTTGACTTAGCGATCAACCTTGGGGCTGAGAAAGTAATTGCTGCCTATCGAGGAGAACAAAACATGGATACCATTACCAAATATCGTCAAAAAATAAAAACTGTCTTAGAAACTCACGCAAGCCATGTTTGGGACGATCGCATCCAAGCTCAAATAATTATTGATGCAGAACGCGATCATTATCAGCTTGTTTATGTTGGTTGGCGTGATTCTAAACGTTGTTATGGCGTAGTTATCCACATAGATATTATTGATGGCAAAATTTGGATTCAACAAGATGGAACTGAAATTGGTACAGCAGATGAATTAGTGGAAATGGGAGTTCCTAAGCAAGATATTGTACTAGGATTTGATCCGCCTAACCTACGGCAATATACAGACTTTGCCATAAATTAGGATTATTTAACTCCTGCAATGATTATAGGGTGTGATCACAGTCAAATAATTAACCTATGTCAACAAAGCAAAGTTGGTAAAAAGTTGCCTAACGCACTTTACGTTCATATATCAGCGATCGCTTCTTTATCTCCACAATTACAAGAATGCGATCGCCAAGCCAGATCACTACTTCCCAAAGAAAGCAAATTCACAATCATCAAATTCAACTACGAACAACCCAAAATCTCCTACCTGTTCTATCCAGACTTTGATACTGACCCACATCCTGCATTGCATCAAAGCATTCAAGTCGATCTCCAAACCCAAACCATTCAACAGCGCGATTATTTCCAATCTCCCAATCCGCCAATCCTCCATCGCAAAGAAACCTTTGTAAATCAGGACTATCCGCTTTATCAGATGTTTGCTCAACTAACCAAACAAGAAGAAGCGATCGGCTTATTTCATGAGACCCGCACCATCGGCACTCGCAAAGGATGGGAACAACGTTTACAGGAATACCATGTCGAAGTGAAAGATCATCAAGTCATCTCCTCGCAATCTCGAATAGGGACTAGGGATGATGGTCTAAAAGAAGACATCAAAATTGATCGCCATAAAGCTGCCATTCACCGTCCAGACTTATCTAAACCCGTTCGGCTTGCCCTAGAAGCAGGACTATTTACCGAAAACACCACCTTTTTTGACTATGGCTGTGGTCATGGCGAGGACATCAAAAGAATCAGCGATCGCGGCTTTGCCAGTAATGGTTGGGACCCATACTATCAACCACAAAGCGATCGTACCAGTGCTGAAATTGTTAACCTCGGCTATATCATTAACGTCATCGAATCGCTGATCGAAAGAAGAGAAGCCCTAATCAAAGCATGGGAATTAACGCAAAAAGTTTTGATAGTATCAGCACAAGTTTTAATCGGTGATGTCGGCAAAGGACAAATCGCCTACAGTGACGGCGTAGTGAGTAGTCGTAACACCTTCCAGAAATACTACGAACAAGAAGAACTCAAACTCTATATCGATCAAGTATTAGGCGTAGATTCAGTCCCTGTCGCTCTCGGCATTTACTTTGTATTTCGCGATGAAATGCAAGCGCAAATCTTTAGAGCATCTCGGTTTCGTTCTAGAGCTACCACACCCAGAATCCGCCTTGTCTCTAAACGCTTTGAAGACTATCGTGAATTACTTACTCCCCTCATGGATTTCTTCACAGAGCGAGGCAGGCTACCTGTCGGCGAAGAACTACCAAACTTTGAGCCGTTACTAACAGAATTTGGGACAGTCCGCCGTGCCTTTAACTTGATTGTCAGCGCCACAAATCAAGATGAGTGGGATGCGATCGCTGATAAGCGCCGCCAAGATATTCTCGTATTCCTAGCCCTCAGCAACTTTGACAACCCCTACAAACGTCTCAAACTAAGTCAGCTTTCTAAACAATATCAAACCGATATCAAATCCCTATTTGGATCTTACCAAGGTGCAAGTACCACGGCTGATCTGATGTTATTTAATGTAGGTCGAGAAGGATTCATCGCCACTTGTTGTCGAAACAGCAAAATCGGGCGACTAGATCATCAAG
>JBJTVM010000365.1:0-12135 GCA_046081205.1 Pseudanabaena sp.
CCCGAAGGGGCGCAACTTTACGGGTTTTGGTAATTTATTTGGCACAAGTACTTATTAAAACAAGGGGCTGAAGCCCCTTGTCTTTTTTTGATAACAAGCAATGGCGATCGCGTTTAAAATAGTTGAGGCAATCTAGAATCGTTTCAACGTGAATAAAATTCCTCCCTTTGATGTATCGCAGCAGTATCAACAAATTGGCGATCGCCTCAACAAAGCTGCCCTAGAAGTACTAGCATCGGGGCAATACATTGGCGGCCAGACCGTAAGTCAGTTTGAGGCTGAGTTTGCCAGCTATATTGGCTCTGATTATGGTATTGCTTGCAACTCAGGTACTGATGCTCTGTATTTAGCAATGCGAGCCTTGGATATTGGGGAGGGTGATGAAGTAATTACTTCACCATTTACTTTTTTTGCGAGTGCGGAAACGATCAGCATGACTGGGGCAAAACCAGTATTTGTGGATATAGAAGCACATAGTTTCAATATCAATGTCGATCTCATCGAAGCTGCCATCAGCGATCGCACCAAAGCAATCATGCCCGTACATTTGTTTGGACGATCGGTTGATATGACAAGTTTGATGGCGATCGCCCAAAAGCATAATCTCTATGTGATCGAAGACTGCGCTCAAGCAACAGGTGCAACTTTCGACGGTCAGATAGTAGGAAGTATCGGGGATGTCGGTTGTTTTAGTTTTTATCCAACCAAAAATCTTGGTGGCTGTGGTGATGGTGGCATGATGACCACCAAAAGCGCTGAAGTTGCTGAGAAATTAAAAATTTTGCGTGAGCATGGTAGCCCTAAGCGCTATTACCACGAATATATCGGCATGAACTCACGTCTGGATTCTTTACAGGCGGCTCTGTTGCAAGTGAAATTGCCCTATCTCGACAAGTGGAATTCTCAACGCCGTGAAATTAGCGATCGCTATACATCTCTCCTCAAAGATGCCAATATTCCTAATGTTACAACTCCTCACCATTGCACGGGCAGCGTCTGGAATCAATATACAGTTTGCATTGGTGCAGGTAAACGCGATTATGTGCAGACACAACTGCGAGAGCAAAATATCATCACGATGATTTACTATCCTTTGCCATTGCATTTGCAATCGGTATATCAACATCTTGGCTATGAAAAAGGCGATTTCCCAGTTACCGAAGATATCTGCGATCGCGTACTATCTTTACCGATGTTTCCTGAACTAAGTGCAGAGCAACAGGAGCGAGTCGTCAGTACCTTAAAAGACATCCTCAAATAATCTCAAGGCATAAAAAAGCGGTGCAATACACCGCTTTTTTATGCCCCAAACCCTAAAACTTTCTCAACAGTCAGGGCAAAGCCAGCAGCTACCGTCGATGAAATTTGCATATCGCCTGTATAAATCTTGTCCTCATATTGACCTTCCACCCATAGGCATATGGTGATTTGGCGCATTTCAGGATCGATAATCCAATATTCGTTAATGCCTCTAGCTGCATATTCTGTACGTTTATAGCGATAATCGCGATCGCGATTTTCTTGCCCAGGGGAAACAACTTCGACCACTAAAACAGGTGCTGGCATTTCTTGGGTAATTGTATTACTGCGTTGACCAGTTATCGCCACATAACCATCTTCACTGAGTACAACTAAATCAGGGAGTCTGACCTTTGCCCTTCTACCACTAACTACAAGCTCAATATCCTTATGACAAATTAGTGAAATTGGGAAATATTTTGCCAGTTCAAACATTAGCAATTTCGCAATCTGACAATTTAGAGGAGATTCTGTGGGCATTTTGACTAATTCTCCGTTGACTAGCTCATAGCGTGTATCTGTCCCATCGTCATAGTTGAGATAGTCTTCTATGGTCATTAGGTTAGAGGGGCTAGCTGTGGCTAAAGTCATAATTTAAGATCCTCTATTTCGCATGACCGAATTGTAGCAAACTCAAAACCCAATCAAAATAGAGACGCGATGCGCCGCCCTTTTGATTGTTTTTTGCGAAAGTGCAAAGCGATGTTAGGTGATCGCCAGAAAGTAAAAACATCGGAAAGCGTTGTTTTTACCTATAATAATCATATCTGCATTAGGGAATAATCATGGGTATTCTTAACTCAATGTTTGCAAAATGGAAAAAACCTCAACAGGGGACGGGGAATGCTCCAAATGTGCAGACGATTCAAAGCCATATTCCAGCACAACCTCCATCCGCTCCTCAACCTAGTTCGACAATGCAGCGTTATGCGGAATTAGAGGCAGAACTAACGCGATCGCATCAAGAATTACAAACTAGACCGATTAATTCTCCTAAAAAATCTGGAGGGTTTAAAAAATTGGGAAAACGGCTGATTTGGATTAGCGTTTTGGTGGGAATACCTGTAGGTCTTATTTATGTGGTGAATTTGCCCTATCCTGCAATTCGACGACCAGTGGCTAAGGTGGCTCCGCTTTTGCTATTGCCGAGCAACATGACAATCGAAGAAAATTTCAAAAAGGGAGAAGCTACGATTGAAGAGGCTAGACAGTTGATCGAATCTCCCACTAGTGCTGAAGATCTCGATCGTGGTGCAATTAAACTCAAAGAAGGTAAAACGGCTCTAGATGCAATTCCTGCGTGGTATATCGCAGACTGGGCGGACTATGTTCGAGGATATTATGGTTGGGGCTATGACTGGCGCTTTTCACCTGCGGGACTGCAAACAGTTCGTATTAAAGCAGGACAACTAGAAGCGAAGGTATTTCAAGAGAAGAATGCCCAGATTATGCTCACGGATGCTGAAAAAGACATGATCACAGCAAAAACTCTATTTCAGCAATCTACTAAACCGATTGACAAAAAACTTGCTATCCAAAACTGGCAGGCGGCGATTGACCGACTCAACCAAATCCCAACACAAACTATGGCAGGACGAAAATCTCAACAGTTAGCAAGTACCTCAACTAGAGATTTAAAGGAATTAGCAGGGCTTTCGGGTGGGAATGAAAAGGTTTCAACGTTAATTAGTAGTGCTGAAGAATTTGCCAAAAAAGCTGCCCAGTCTGGACAAAATCCGCCGCATTCTAGTGAGCGTTGGACAGTAATCGCGACAATGTGGCAAGAAGCAATTCAAAGACTAGAAGATATTCCTGCGAGTGATTTACAAGGTTATGCAGAAGCTCAAAGACGTTTAGCTGAATATCGCTCAAGCCTTGCTGAGGTGCAGGTCAGACTTAAAAATGAACAGGATGCAGTCCAAGCTTTAGAGCGTGCAAATCAGAGGCTTGTAGCGTTATGGGCAAGCTTGCCCAAAGAGGGTAAAGATTTAAACCGCAATCAAGCGATCGGTAACTTTATGTCAGTTAACAATGAATTAGCAAAAATCAAAAGTGGGACTACAGTTTACTTACAAGCGCAAAAAGTGAAGCTTGATGTAGAAAAACAATTGCAATTACTGCAACAAGCAAAATGATTTATCTTAGGATAGATGGTACTTTGCGTTATCTAACCAAGTTACTATAAGTCCTGCAACTAACCCATGACAAAATTTGACTTTCTATCGGACATCCAAAAACCTTGGCACTACATGGACGTAGAGCAAGTATTGGCAGCTTTGGAGTCTTCGATGGAAGGTTTATCCCATGTAAATGCACGACAAAGATTGCGGCATTTGGGAGCGAATAAATTACCGCGATCGCGTCCCATTAGCAAAGTTCTCCTACAGCCTTTAATCAATCCTTTAACCTATCTTCTCTTAGGTTCGGCAATTTATTTGCAATGGAATAGAGCTGAAGGATGGGCACTAATTTTTGTGGGGATACTACATAGCTTAGCAGGGCTTGTTATTTCCATATGGTCAATTAAAACTAAAGAGAAAGTCAGTCGAGATCGCCCTCAACGTCGTCAAAATGTTCCCTCCAATTCGGTAATCGTATTGCGCGATTCTGAAGAGATGGAACTGCCATCACGGGATTTGGTATTAGGTGATATTTTAATACTACGAGAAGGAGATCGCCCTAATGTTGATTTGCGTGTACTAGAGACATCAGAAGATTTACTGGTTAATCAAACTAATTTAGGCGGGGAAGCAATTTGTGCTAAGCGAGCTGAGCTTACCTTTGAAGAAAAAACTCCACCCCTTGAATGCAGCAATATGATCTATGCGGGAACAGAAATTTCCACAGGAACCGTCAAGGGTATTGTGATTGCTACAAGTCGTTTCACCCAAGAACAGATGGCTCTAATCAGAGAGAAGCCATTTTCAGTTATCCATTCTGAATTAAGGCAACTCCGTCAAGTCTGGATAGGGATGCTGCTATTAGTAACGACTACCGCGATCGGCTTTGCATGGCAGCGTGGAATTATGATCAATGCGATGACTGCTGCTGCTTTAATTGTGAGCACCTATCCTCAAAATTTATTACGCATTGCTACACAAGTCCAATTATTAGGAATGTGTGATCTTGCTAAACAGAGGATATGGGTGAGGTTTCCTTCTATTTTAGATGCGATCGCCAGAGTGACTAAAATTGTGCCAATAGTCGAGTCGGATGTAGTGCTGAGCTTTGATAATTTAAGTCGCGCAGGCATTGAGTGGAGAGGACTGATCAGAGCTTCTGAAGATGATGCAGTCGCATTTGGAAAAGTAATTGGTATTGAAACCCATAGTTATTTTGATGCGCCTCAAGAGCGGATTCGCCAATGGCAAAGAGAACATTTCAAGACTAACCAAAAGCCTTTAAATGCTGTTGCTGTAATTGGGAATGATATTGAAGATATTCCTCTGCTCAGAGCAGCCGATGTTGGGATCTGCGATCGCACCTGCCGCAAAGAATTACAAGATAGTGCATCTCTGATTTTACCGAAGGAAGACTTCCATTATTTACCGATCGCGATTCTCGAAGGAAGAGCTACCTTTGATCGACTACAACGTATCGCCTTGCTTACAGCTACAAGTTCCTTTACGTTAGCAGTACTAACCCTCATGGATACCGCCGCAGGGTTCTCTATACCGCCATTGCAATTAATCTGGGTGGGGGCGATCGCCACACCACTTGTGGCTTTTCCCCTAGCCCTTGAACCTACCCATGAGAGTCTGCTATCTCAACCAGCACACCGTTTTCAAACGATGTTGCGTCCTAGCAATTACCTCCGCATTTTGCTTACTGTCACTGCCACGATTACCGCCATTTCTCTAGTCTTTTGGCTAAAGTATCAAGGTCAACCTGCGATGTTGTCCCAAGCGCGATCAATGGCTTTTGCCACCCTTGGTTTCAGTCAGATTTTCCATGCCTGTGCGATCGCTCGCCAAAGTGTATTTAGCAATCTGCCACTGATTCTCGGCATATCCTTGATCACTGTTTGCCAAATAGCCTTTGTGCAAGTTCCTTGGTTTGGCGACCTGATGTCAACGGTTCCTTTAAATAGTGTTGAATGGGCGATCGCAGTTCTCAGTGCCACTGCTGTGTTTTGGGTACAAGAGCTAATCAAAACGAGTTAGCGATTGTGCTTGCTAAAAAGGCTGAAGAACTTGCTGGTCAAGAACGTCAACAGAAAGAGAAATTAGCGACTTATGTAAGGTCATTGGGCATTAATCCTGATGATATTTAATCGAATCAAGGTAAGCTGCAAATAGACCATAGATTGATCGCGCTAGAAATTAGTAAACCCATGAGTTTAATGCCTAAGCATTTACTGAAAACTGCTGCCTTCTTAAAAAGTAACGCCCAAAAGCCCTCTAAAAAAACACATCTGAGGCAATGGTGTTTTTTTGCGAGCCTGACGATCGCTTTGCTATCAGGATGTCAACCAGCACCAACTCCAAGCCCCACAGCCACTCCAACCGCAACCCCAACCCCAACAGCAACCACCACCAAAGATAAAGCTCCAGAGGGGATTTTAGAGCGGGTAAAAGCTCGTGGGAAGCTGATCTGTGGTGTAAATGGTAAGCTATCTGGTTTTAGCTATGTTGACGAAAAAGGGGTGTGGAGTGGCTTAGATGTAGACTATTGCCAAGCGATCGCAGCGGCAGTCTTGGGGGATGCCAAAGCGGTTGAGTTTAAACCATTGCTAGCTAAGGATCGCTTTACAGCAATCCAAAGTGGGGAAATCGATGTCTTGATGCGAAATACGACCCACACTTTAACCCGTGATGCTGCTACGAATATTTCCTTTGCACCTACAACTTTTTTTGATGGTCAGGGTGTAATGCTTAGAATTGGGGCAAAACCAACTGCTTCCCCGACAAGTTCACCCAGTCCTGCAACTACCGTGTCGCCTTCGCCAACCGCCTCTGCCTCCCCCACTCCTAGTCCTACCAGTACTCCTTCCGCCGACAAAGATAGTAGCAAAACGGATAAACAAACACCTAAAACGGGTGAAGAATTGGCGATCGCCCTCAAAGAACTCGCAGACAAAAAAATCTGTGTGGAAACAGGACTCAACGCCACAAACCTAGAATCTACATTCAAAGAAGCTAATATAGCGATCGAGCCGATTATCTTGCCTGATCTTGATGAAGTCTTTAAAACCTATGCCAAAGGTGACTGCGAAGCAATTTCTTCAGAAAAATCTCAACTTGCTGCATGGCGGAGTAAATTACCACGTCCTGCTGATCACAAAATTCTCGATCTGAGTTTGTCAAGGGAACCCCTTAGCCCTGCTCTCGTTGGTAATGACGATCGCTGGCGGGATGTGGTGACATGGATAATTTATGCCACCTTCTACGCCGATGAATTGGGTATTAACATGAATAATTACACGATTTTTAGGGATACTAAAAATCCTGAAGTTGCCAGATTTCTAGGTACATCAGAGTCTTTAGGCATTGAGTTAGGACTAGCGCCAGACTGGACAACTCAAATCCTCAAGCAAGTAGGAAATTATAGTGATATCTACAATCGAAATCTTACGCCCCTAGATATTCCCCGTGGGTTAAATCGCACTTGGAAGCAAGGTGGGTTGCTCTATTCAATGCCATTTCGTTAAATAAAGTCTCGTAGTGATTTTTTAAGGTGTAAACAAATGTCGTTTATCATTTCCACGATCGCTTCACTAGTCTCGATATTGGTATTTTTTAACAGCAAGCGCCTCGTTGATAATCGCATTGCCCAACTAGTGATTAAGGCGATCGCAGGGCTAATTGCTCTAGTCACTACACTCAATGCCTTGAGCCGCTTGATCATTGTGATTCCTGCGGGAAATGTTGGGGTGGAAGATTTTCAAGGTAAGGTCAGCGATCGTAGCTTAGCTGCTGGTCTACATGTGATTAATCCCTTTGCTGATGTGGTGCAGTTTTCTGTACGCTTACGCGATATTAAAGAAGAAATTGGGGCAACATCTAGAGAAGGCTTGGCTTTAGGGATTGATATCAGCATTCAATATCGAATTGATCCTGCTAAAGCGCCGAGTATTTACCTGAATATCGGCTCTGAAGAAAGCGAAATTGTGATTTCGCGATTTCGATCAATTTCTCGCGAAATTGTGGCGGGATATTCTGCTGAAGATGTCTATGCCACTAAGCGCGAAGAAATAAGTTTAAAACTTGCTGAAAAATTGCGATCGCAACTTGCGCCGATTGGATTTATTGTCGATGAGGCTCTATTGCGAAACGTGAAAGTGCCTGAAACTTTGCAAGCAGCCATTCAGGAACGCCTCAAAGCTGAACAGGAAAATTTGCAAATGAAATTTGTCCTCGAAAAAGAGAAGCAAGAAGCCGAGCGCAAGCGAATCGAGGCAAAGGGCAGCGCTGATGCTCAAAAAATCTTGGCAGAAGGACTCACACCTGCGGTTTTGCAATTACGCCAAATCGAAGCTACGGAAAAATTAGCGCAATCTCAAAACTCTAAATTAGTAATTCTTGGCAATAGTCAAAACACACCTTTAATTTTGCCCGTTGATCGCGAAGCTATTAAACCTCCAGCCACACCATAAAGAAAAAGGCTTGCTTTGCAAGCCTTTTTCTTTATGGTGGTATCAAAACCCAAATAGTGAGCGGCGCTCACTATTTGGTAATAAGAGCTGAGTGAGGATTTTGGGATTTGATATTACTTCTTCTTGTCATCTAAAGTGGTGGTTTCATCAATCACACCATCACTTCCCTTATCAAGTTCAATAGTGAGCTTAGCTCCATTTCCAGTCCATTTGGCATAATCTAAATACAAGGTATCGCCAGAATCTAGAGTTAGATTTTCACCCTCAAAGGTTTGTTCTGTTTTCTCATCAATGCGAGTTAGAATCAAATTAAATGATGCTTCCTGCTTGCTGTCTGCAATCTTGATGACAAGACGACCTTTAGCAGTATCTAAATTCGAGCTGATCGTGCCACCTGCATCAATTTCTACGCCATCTAGTTCAAACTCGTAGTCATCATTGGCTGTGGATAATCCAAATATGATATTAGGTGCTTCAGAACTGCTGGGCTTATAGGATAGACTCCTACCACTAGCATCGAACTTAATCAAATCCTTCTGTCCTGCTAAAACCTTAATGCCTTCTAATCCAAGGTCATAGCCAGGTCCGATCATTACCAAATCCGTAAGTTCCTTACCATTGGTTTCGCTGCTAGATTGCAAAGTCATAGTGAAGGGAACACCAACAGGAATATTGTAGAGAGGTTCCTCATCATCTTTCCAAAGTTCACTACTCTTCATCGGGATGAAAGTTGCACCAGCAAAAGAATCAACGAATTTACCATTCTCATAGCCAAGCTTTTGATTGCCATTACTGATCAAAAGATCGGCATCACCTTCGAGAAAGATCTGGTTAAATTGCACTTTTGTAGTTGTACTTTCTTTGTTTCCCTGATCAGATTTTTCAGAAGCATTGTCATTAGAGACCTCAGCATTACCACAAAAACTACATTCTTGAATCTTGTAGCGAGGTTGGGTGGGAGTAAGCGTCAGAGTTTTGGTTTCAGCATTCCCTGCATATTCTGATTCCGCCTCCCCTGGCTTTGTTGAGGCAACATATTTCCAAGTATTAGCCTTGCGATCGATCTCAACTTGACGCTCCAGTTTGGGATGGTTATTGTCATAGATCATCACTATATATTTGCCATCGCCCATATCTTCGATCGCATAGGGGGTAATCGCATGACCACCTTTAAAGTCGGGCTGATAAATCCCCATCGTGTAGGTCTTATCAATGCTTTCATTAGGTTTGATGGATGACAGGAGGATATCTAATATTTCGGCTGGCGTTTTATCTTTAATCTCATTAGTAGCAGTGGGGGCAACACCCTGAGTGGCGAACCAGTAGGCAATTTCACGTTGGAGTTTTTCATTCCCTTGCAGAGATAGGTCTGGGGTGTTGCCAAATTCTTTTGCCTTAGCTTGATCGGCATACAAAATTAAGCTGAGAGCTGCCATGCCTTCACAATGTCCACCATTCATACCTTTGTTTGTTTCCTCCATCCATTGCTCGGCGGGAGGTGTAAGAATGCAAGTATCGCCCGTAGTTGCACATACTTGGTTGCCGAACATTCTTCTCATGTCCACAGGTGTCAGATTTTGAATCCCCCCTTCATTGCCATAATTCTCAAAACTAAAGCCATTGGCTTCTGGTCGAAATCCTAGATCAGCCACGAGTGATTTTGTCGTGCTACTGGCTGAACTATGATCGGAGGCTATGATATCTTTTGAGGCAATATTCCCTTTAGATGTTGAATTTGCAAGATTAGATTGACAGCCTATCAAAGTAATGATTGCTGATAAACTGAAGATCGCCAGAAATCGTATAAGACGCTGAAGCCGCTTAATTAACATAAAGATGAAGCTGTTATGATATTTTAGGGAATGATTCAAATATTTTGGGTAATCCTGATAGGTTAAGTTACTCAAACTGTTAAAATTTTTGCAAGGTTTAATAAAATTCTTTACAGTTTTAGTCAGAAAACGCAGACAGGATCGCAAAACGTGAGAATTGCAGTAGATGCGATGGGTGGGGACTTTGCCCCACGCGAAATAATCGAAGGAGCAATATTAGCTCAAGTCCAATTGGGTGTAGATATTGCGCTAGTGGGAGATCGCGACATTCTCGCTAATTACCTCAAGCAACATAACTATCAAGAAAGCGATCGCCTTGAGATCGTACCATCAGAAGGGATCATCGAAATGGACGATGAACCTCTCGAAGGATTGCGCCGCAAGCCCAACTCCTCGATCGCCGTTGCCATGAACTTAGTTAAGCGCAAACAAGCTGATGCTGTAGTTTCGGCAGGGCATTCGGGCGCAGCAATGGCGGCGGCTCTATTACGTTTAGGACGCTTATCGGGTGTAGATCGCCCTGCGATCGGCGCACTATTTCCGACACAAGTCGCGCATAAACCCGTATTGCTGCTCGATGTCGGCGCAAATGTGGACTGTCGCCCCAAGTTTTTAGAGCAGTTTGCCATTATGGGATCGCTCTATAGCCAATATGCGATCGGTATTAAAGAGCCAAAAGTTGGTTTGCTGAATATCGGCGAAGAAGCCTGTAAGGGCAATGATCTCGCAATTCGCGTTCACCAAGCCCTCCAAGACAATCCCCAAATTACCTTTGCAGGCAATGCTGAAGGGCGTGACATTCTTAAAGGTCAGTTTGATGTCATTGTTTGCGATGGTTTTGCAGGCAATATTGTCCTCAAATTTGCTGAAGGTGTTGGTAATGCAGTCATGCAAATTCTGAAGGAAGAGTTGCCTAAAGGTTGGCGAGGCAAGTTGGGCGCATTAATTTTGAAACCTAATCTGAAAAAGGTGAAAGAGCGCATTGATGCCGATGAGTATGGTGGAGCTTTACTTCTCGGTGTAGCAGGTATCTGTGTGATTAGTCATGGTAGCTCTAACTCTGTGAGTATCCGTAATGCTATCCGTGTTGCCAAGGATGCTGTCGATAACGGCGTGCTTGATCGCATCCGTGGTCAAATCAAGCCTAAGGTATCTGTCCCTGCGGATGATACCCCTGATGATCCGCCAACTTGACCGCACTCGAGATCGGCTTAGTTGCTCTATTTTTATGAAAATTCTTGCAGTACGAACATTTTCATGAAAATAGAGTTTTTACCTCAGTACAAAACACTGTAACACTTTTAATTCAGCCTTTATTCAGCTATTCAGACCAATTACAGCCAATGACTAATATTGAATCTTCTCTCGTCGGAGTGCGTTTTATCGGAAGCGGTTCCGCTGTCCCCGATCGCGTACTAAGCAACAACGACCTCGCGCAGATGGTAGATACCACCGATGAGTGGATTGCCTCACGTACAGGTATTAGAGCGCGTCACATTGCTGATGGTGAGAATGATTCGGTGGCAAATCTGGCAGCTCAGGCAGGACGAAAAGCGATCGCAGCTGCAGGGCTGACACCCGAAGATATTGACCTGATTATTTTGTCCACCTCAACTAGCGATGACTTGTTTGGGACAGCAGGACGAGTTCAAAAAATCTTGGCAGCCGAAAGAGCCGTTGCCTTTGATCTAGTGGCTGCATGTTCAGGGTTTGTATTTGGCGTAGTCACAGCTTCGCAATATATCCGCACAGGGGTTTATAAAAATGTCTTATTGATTGGCGCAGATGTGCTTTCGCGTTGGGTAGATTGGCAAGATCGGCGCACCTGTATTTTGTTTGGTGATGGAGCAGGGGCTGTCGTTTTGCAAGCTAGCAGTGAAAGTAAGCCCCAAGATCATCTCCTAGGTTTCGAGATGCGAAGTGATGGCAAGGGCAATGATTTGCTCAATATCAATTATTTGGGGCGTAGTACCTTTAACCCCATCAGTATGAATGGTCAAGAAGTCTATCGGTTTGCAGTAAAGCGCGTTCCTGAAGTGATCGAAAAATCCTTGCACTATGCTCATTTAGAAGTTCATGATCTAGATTGGCTAATTTTGCATCAAGCTAATCAGCGCATTATTGATGCTGTGGTCAACCGTTTTGGCATCGATCCCGCTAAGGCAGTCAGCAATATGGGTAAATATGGCAATACCTCCGCTGCCTCCATTCCGATCGCTCTTGATGAGTGGGTACAAGCTGGCAAAATACAACCCGATCATTTAATTGCGATCGCAGGTTTTGGTGCAGGCTTAAGCTGGGGGTCAGCAGTATTGCGTTGGGGATAAACAAGAAGGAGTGCAAAGCACTCCTTCTTGTTATGTAGCCGTAGCCATTCTTGTTTGGACACAAACCCAAGAAGCGAGTTGC
>JBJTVM010000366.1:0-3526 GCA_046081205.1 Pseudanabaena sp.
GTTGATGATGGTTCTACTGATAACAGTCTCTCTGTAATCAAAAAATATGGAGATAAAATTAAATGGGTTCATCATGAAAATGTGGGGCCAAGTGCATCTCGTAATCAAGGATTTCAGATGAGCAAAGGAAAATATATTCAATTTATAGATGCTGATGATTATATTTCTTCTACAAAAATAAGTGAGCAAGTGGATTTTTTGGAAATATCAGGCAAAGATATTGTTTATAGCGATTGGTGTAGGCAAATTTATAATGTCGATAATACAGTTAATTCATCACATTACATTACCCATCAGACCAATGAAGATATCGAAGATATGATTTACTATATACTTAAAAACAATACTATTCATTGTGGATCTTGCTTATGCAAACGTGAAGCCATCGAAAAAATATCAGGATTTGATGAAACACTGAGAATTGCTGAAGATTATGATTTTTTTGTTAGGTTAGCTTTTTCTGGAGCAAGGTTTAGTTACATGGAAGGTTGTCACTATTTTTATCGGGTATATAACTCGATTACTGCTTCTCATGGGCAGGGTATAAAATACCCCAATTCAGTCAAGTATGCTTTAGATAAAATGAGTCTTTATCTAGTTGAACATGGCTTATTGACACATAAATATTGCCATGCTATGGCTTATAAGTACTTTATAGTCGCTAAAATGTACTTGGCTTTAGGAGATTTCAAAGAATCCAATCTTTGCTATGAGATATCTAATAATTTATTGGGAAAGCAAAAAATTAGATTTGATGAAAATACAAAATTTGATAAGTTATATAATTTACTTGGATGGAAAATAACTTCTGCAATAATATATCCTTTATATGCTTTTAAAATTAGCATTAATAAAGTTAAAAGTCTTGTTTATATAGTGCTCCCCATTGTCAAGGCAAGAAAGTATAAAAGTTAAGAGAAAAAGCTGCATCGACAAAAGGCAAGCAAAATAATTACATATGAACCTCCGTGCTAGGCTGTTTAAATTGAACTGTTGCAGGAGTTTTATATATAATGCTAATAAATCGGACAGGAGATTAAGATAACGTGAGTTCGATAATTTTTAACTCTCACAATCGTTATAAAACAACATTCTTGGTTAGACGTTTTCACCTTGATAAGGTTTGGTCTAGGGACATTTGGCATCTTTCTAGTCGCCTTAATCGTAAAATCCTGGCTCATACTTTGTGTTTTTGGATCAACCGACACTCTCTTCATCCTTTACAGTTTGAAGACTTGGTTGATTCTTAATTCTTAGTTGCACATCGCGTAATATTGATAATTATATAATGTAAATTTCTGAAAGCAACGATACGAATCGGATTAACTGAGCCATGTATCATCTAAGCTGTATATTGATCCGCAAAAAATCCGCCCAATCGACATGAGCAATCAAACCTCAAAAATCACCTATACCTTTACCGATGAAGCTCCAGCCCTAGCTACTTACTCATTACTGCCGATTGTGCAGGCATTTACCAAAGCTGCCGACATCGAGGTTGAGCTTAAAGATATTTCTCTGGCTGGGCGGATTATTGCGAATTTCCCTGAATACTTAACTGAGGCGCAGCGTCAACCCGATGCTCTTGCGGAACTGGGGGCTTTGGCTCAAACGCCTGAAGCTTATATCATCAAACTCCCGAATATTAGTGCCTCTTTGCCACAGCTAACGGCAGCGATCGCTGAGTTGCAAGCTAAGGGTTATAACATTCCTAACTATCCTGCCGAACCGCAAACTGAAGAAGAGAAAGCGATTAAGGCGAAATATTCTAAGGTGTTGGGCAGTGCAGTTAATCCTGTGTTGCGGGAAGGTAATAGCGATCGCCGTGTTGCCGCCGCCGTTAAGGAATTTGCTCAAAAGCATCCCCACTCCGTTGGCGCATGGACAAAGGATTCTCAATCTCATGTGGCGCATATGACTGAGGGAGATTTCTACGGAAGTGAGCGATCGGTGGTAATGTCCAAAGCGGGAGTAGTCAAGATTGAATTAACTAAAGCTGATGGTTCCATTCAAGTTCTCAAGGAGAAAACGGCTGTATTAGAAGGTGAAGTAATTGATGCTTCAGTAATGAGTGTCAAGGCTTTGCGGGAGTTTTATGCTCAGGAAATTGCGAAAGCAAAAGCAGAAGATATTTTGCTTTCGCTCCATGTTAAGGCAACCATGATGAAGGTGTCTGACCCAATTCTTTTTGGTCATGCGGTGACGGTCTATTATCAAGATGTATTTGCGAAGTATGCTGATACTTTCAAGCAGTTGGGCATCAATCCTAATAATGGATTGGGTGATGTTTACGCCAAGATTCAATCTTTGCCTGATGAGCAAAAAGAAGCGATCGCCGCAGATTTGGGAGCAGTTTATGAAAAGCAACCACGTCTAGCGATGGTTAACTCTGATAAGGGAATTACCAATCTCCATGTTCCCAGTGATGTGATTATTGATGCATCAATGGCGGCGACTATTCGCACCTCTGGCAAAATGTGGGGGGCGGACGGCAAGGCTTACGACACTAAGGCAATAATTCCCGATCGCTGTTATGCCACCATTTATCAAGCCTGTATTGAATTCTGTCAGGAAAATGGAGCCTTTGATGTCACCACGATGGGCAACGTGGCGAATGTGGGCTTGATGGCGCAGAAAGCGGAAGAATACGGCTCCCATGATAAGACCTTTGAGATTCCTGCGGATGGAACTGTACGGGTTTTGGATGCATCGGGAACAGTTCTAATCGAGCATTCTGTTGCTAAGGGTGATATCTGGCGGATGTGCCAAACAAAGGACTTGCCGATTCAAGATTGGGTAAAGCTGGCAGTCAGTCGTGCCAGAGCGACAGGCAACTCGGCGATCTTTTGGCTCGATGAACATCGTGCCCATGATGCAAATTTGATCACGAAGGTGAAGACCTATTTGCAAGACCATGACACCGCAGGGCTAGATATTCAGATTATGTCACCTGTAGCGGCGATGAAGTTTACATGTGAACAAATTAAAGCGGGCAAAAATGTGATTTCTGTTACTGGTAATGTCTTGCGGGACTATCTCACAGACTTGTTTCCAATTTTGGAATTGGGAACAAGTGCGAAAATGCTCTCGATTGTGCCATTGCTCGCTGGTGGCGGACTATTTGAAACTGGTGCAGGTGGCTCGGCTCCGAAGCACGTTCAGCAGTTTCTCGAAGAAGGACATTTGCGTTGGGACTCGCTTGGAGAATTTCTAGCGATCGCGGTTACGCTCGAAGACCTCGGACGTAAAACGAATAATGAGAATGCGATGATCTTGGCGAAGGCTCTCGATCAAGCTAATAGTCTCTATCTCAATAACGATAAATCTCCTTCCCGCAAGATTGGTGGCATTGATAATCGTGGCAGTCATTTTTATATTGCGCTTTACTGGGCGCAGGCTCTAGCAGAACAGGATCAGAATTTGGAACTTAAGGCAAAATTTTCTAAGTTGGCGCGGGTTTTGGGGGATAAGGAAAGCCAAATTGTTCAAGAATTGAGTGCTGCTCAAGGTCAATCCGTTGATATTG
>JBJTVM010000367.1:0-3935 GCA_046081205.1 Pseudanabaena sp.
CCAGGAAGCGAAGATCAGCGTCGGCGGCAAGTTAGGCTACTTGCTAACAACCGCGACACAAACGGCTGCACTGCAAAGCGTCAGCTTTCTCGACTACGGGGTCATAATGACGGTCTTGCCGATCATCACCGAAGATGGCCGGGTGCTGATGAAAGTAACCCCACAGGTCTCAACCGCTCGAATCAATACGACGTCGAAGCTCCCCGAGAGCGAGGCTACGGAAGTGACCACGAACGTCATCAAAGCGCCGCCATCTTTCTGTTGGGTTTTGTGGAACTGTTTCACAACTTGGAGTTAATCTCAAACGACTTTTTCCTAATTATCAGGTAGGAACGTTAACTAATATTAAAGAAACCCGTAAAATATGCTTAGAACAAGTTAAGCAGTTTAAAAATACTTTATAGGCTATTGATCAAATAGCAAATAGCTTACTTATCAAAACCAATTTTAGGATTTCCGCGCCGTAGGCGCGGAAATCCTAAAATTGGTTTCATAATTTCAGAAAAGCTGACTCATCAAAACATAGAAACGAAAAGCAATGGGAAAACCGACAGGATTTATTGAGTACCTTCGCGAAGCACCGACGGAAATAGCACCAAGCGATCGCATCAAAAATTGGGATGAATTTCATGTCCATATGCCCGATGACAATCTCCGCAAACAGGGCGCTCGATGCATGGACTGTGGTACACCATTTTGTCATACAGGCAACCTGATCAGTGGCATGGCAAGCGGCTGCCCAGTCAATAACCTGATTCCCGAATGGAATGACTTGGTATATCGGGGACTGTGGCGCGAAGCCTTAGATCGTCTCCATAAAACTAACAATTTCCCCGAATTTACAGGTCGTGTTTGCCCTGCTCCTTGTGAAGGCTCATGTGTCTTGGGGATCACCAATCCACCCGTGACTATTAAGAATATTGAGTACTCCATCATCGATAAGGGCTGGGAGGAAGGTTGGATTGTCCCCGAACCACCTGCTAAACGCACTGGTAAAAAAGTTGCGGTAATTGGTTCAGGCCCCGCAGGCTTGAGCGCAGCCGCTCAGCTAAACAAAGCAGGGCATTGGGTAACGGTTTATGAACGCGCCGATCGCCCAGGTGGATTGTTAATGTATGGCATTCCCAACATGAAGTTGGACAAGCAAAAAGTAGTATTGCGCCGTTTAGGTATCCTTGAGCAAGAAGGGGTGAAGTTTGTTTGCAATACCGAAATTGGTAAGGATCTACCCGCAGAAGATTTGCTCAAAGAGTTTGATGCAGTTGTACTTTGTACAGGGGCAACCAAACCTCGCGATCTTAGTATCGAAGGACGTGAACTCAAAGGTATTCATTTTGCGATGGAATTCCTCACTGCAAATACAAAGGCAGTTCTCAATGGTGAGTCAGGAGATGACTTTATCTCGGCACAGGGTAAAGATGTGGTGATTATTGGTGGTGGCGATACAGGTACGGACTGTGTTGGTACATCAATTCGTCATGGTTGCAATAGTGTCGTCCAGTTAGAAATCATGCCTAAGCCTCCAACCACCCGTGCTAAGGACAACCCCTGGCCTGAATGGCCGAAAGTTTACAAGATGGACTATGGACAGGAAGAAGCGAGTGCAAAGTTTGGTGACGATCCTAGAGCTTATATCACCACTGCAACTAAGATCGAGGGAGATGAAAACGGTCAAGTCAAAGCTGTTCACACTGTGCAAGTGCAATGGGAACGCAATGATAAGGGGCAGTTCATTCCTAAGCAAGTAGCTGGTACTGAAAAGGTAATTCCGGCTCAGATTGTGTTGCTTGCCATGGGTTTCCTAGGTCCAGAACAACCTTTACTGGATTCCCTAGGAGTAGAGCGCGATCCTCGTAGTAATGTCAAAGCGAATCATGGTCAATTTACTACCAGTATACCTAGCGTTTTTGCCGCAGGAGACTGTCGCCGTGGGCAAAGCCTAATCGTCTGGGCGATTAACGAAGGTCGTGGTGCTGCTCGTGAATGCGATCGCTATCTTATGGGTAATACAGATCTACCCTAAATCAATCTATAGCAAGGGGCTTAAGCCCCTTATCTGTCATAAAGTAAGGAATGAACTATGGAAAGTAATGTGTTGGTTTCTCCTGAGACTGTCTATGAAAATCTCAACCAACTCGATCAAGTGGATCTCACCACTAGTGCCGAATATCGAGAAATGGCGCAGGAAATTCTTGCTGATACTCATGTGAATCGTGATGTACGAGAAGCGATCGCTGATCGTCTCAATCAAGCAAATCAACAACTAATTAATACGACTGTTAGTAAAACTGATAGTTATTAATAAATCCAAATATTTAAGAGAATGCGCTCCTTAGGAGCACATTCTCTTAAAACTGACATAAAAATAGAGCGCCTAGCGCTCTCTTTTTTTATACCTCCATGCGATGTAACCAATTGACATAGAAAAGAGCGCTCAACGCTCTTTTCTATATATTTCCCATGCGACGTAACCAATTAAAGTGAGAAAGACAACCTGCCCAAAAAGAAGTGTGATAGTTGTATCTCACACCAAACTCTAGACAGGTTTGCTCAACTACTTTGGAAATCTCAGGATAATTAACATGACAAATATTCGGAAATAAATGATGCTCGACTTGGAAATTTAATCCGCCAATTAGCCATGTCACAAAGGGATTATTACGGGAAAAATTTACTGTTGTTTCAATTTGATGAATCGCCCAATCATTCTCAATAATGTTCGCTTCTGTTACAGGAAGTGGAAAGTCCGCTTCTACAACTACATGGGCTAGTTGAAATACCACACTAAGTACTATGCCCAAAGTTACGGCAACTAACGTATAACTAGCCAAAACTTCCCATACTGAGTGAAATAGTAAGGGAATAGCAAAGGCAAGTGTGAAGAAAATGAGCTTGCCTCCCCAGAAAACCGCAAGATGCCCCTTAGTAGGACGAGGATAGGGGCGATCGCCAATTTTGCCAGTAATCAAACAATAAAAATCATCATAAAAATGCCATTTGATCGCTAACAAACCGTACAACAGCCAAAGATAATAATGTTGCCACCGATGAAAGGTCAGTCTGGCATGGGAAGGAGAAAGCCTCCCAAAGATGCCTACTTCTAGATCCATATCGTAGCCAGCAATGTTGGTGTATGTATGATGCAACACATCATGTTTCCAATGCCAAATATAGGAACTGCCGCCGATTAAATCTAAACTCATTGACATGAGTTTATTTACCCATGCAAGATTTGAATATGCATGATGCGCTCCATCATGCTGAATACTAAAACCAATTCCTGCGGTAACGACCCCAAGCGCAATACAAAGGGGGATTACTTGCCACCATGTCTGAGCAAGGAAAACTAAGACAGAATATATGCCGATCAAGCTAAACAACAAAACCGCTGTCTTAATGTACATTCGTGAACAATCACGTTCTCTAAGAACGCTATTTTGAAAAAGTTCGTCAACACGCCTTCTCAGTTCAGCATGAAATCCACTATTCTTGGCAAATTTTAGTTTCTTAGCTGGTTCTTTCTCTTGGCTAATCACAAACTGTTGAGATTCGTTTCGCTCTTGCATCTTTTAACGCTTCTAATCAATATCGTATTTATAATTTTTCACTTATACTAATTTCCTGAAGCGTTATGAAACTTTAGAAAATCAAAGTTAAAACTCAAATCTGGGTTTTATTCGGCAAAAAAATGTTTTTTCTACAGTAAAAAAGCTTTTGGTAAGCGATCGCACTGTGTTTCTGATGTTACATGATTCCCTTGAATATTCCTGAAACGATTTGAAAAAGCTATAGCAACGAAAGTTTTGTTTAGGACATAAAACCCAAATAAATAAAGGCGGCGCGAAGCGCCGCCTTTATTTATGTTTTGAGTTGTTTTAGCTATCTCTTTCATTTAACGTGAATTCGATATAGCCATTTTTGCCGCGCGAAGCGCG
>JBJTVM010000368.1:0-3896 GCA_046081205.1 Pseudanabaena sp.
TCCAGATGAATGTAAATATATTGATGAAGATATTGAATCTGACTCTTTTCTCTGGTTAAAAAATAACGATATATTAATTCAAAGAAGCAACTCTCTTGATTATGTTGGAGTAAGTGCAATTTATGATGGTGAAGATAATCAATTTATCTATCCTGATCTAATGATGAAAATCCAAATGATGCAAAATGTATCAATTGAATTTTCTTATTTACTCTTATCTTCCCAAATGACGAGAGAATATTTTAGAAGTCTTGCAAAAGGCGCTCAAAAAAGTATGCCTAAAATAAATCAAGGTGTTGTTTTAAATACGTTGTTTCCTTTTCCACCTCTTGCCGAACAAAAAGCGATAGTAGAAAAAGTTGATAAATTAATGAACATCATCGATCGCCTAGAACAACAAATCAAACACCGCAAACAACTCGCCGAAGACCTCATGCAAACCGTCCTCCGTGAAGCCTTTGAATAGAGAATCCATGATGTTAAACCTATGCCCCAGACTATTGAGCAAAAAATAACGCTGTGCGATCGCGATCGCAGTTTGTAGTTAGAAGCGGCGATTTTCTACTTTAGCTTACTCAAAAAACTATGATTAAAACTCAAATTTTAGAAGCAATCAAACAAATGCCAAATAGCGATATATTGCAGGTAATCTAATGACACAAAATACTGAGAAGAAAATAAAATCACTCGCTCGTTCAGATGTTCTCCAAACCCTCTCCATGCACCGCCATGAACTAAAAAAACTAGGCGTAAAATCTTTACGACTATTTGGCTCTGTCGCAAGAGATGAAGCAAGACCCGATAGTGATATTGATTTCTTAGTTGAATTTGTTAGCGATCCCTCATTCTTTGAACTATTTGAAGTGCAATATTTTCTTGAAGATCTATTCGATTGTAAAATTGATTTAGGCATGGAAGAATCATTAAAAGAGCATTTAAGAGAACCAGTACTCAAGGACGTAATCTATGCCCTCTAGAGACTGGCAACTAAGAATCACAGATATTTTGCAAGCTGTTCAAGATATCGAGCAATTTACGCAAGGAATGACTTTTGAAGAATTTAGTAAGAATAAAATGGTTGTACAGTCTGTGCTATACAACTTCGTGATTATCGGTGAAGCATCCGCAAATATACCCGATGAAATTCAATCACTCGATCCAACAATTCCTTGGCGTAAGATGATTGATATGCGTAACGTGATGGCTCACGAGTATTTTCAAGTAAACCTTTCTATCGTTTGGCAAACAATTCACAGAAATCTACCACCAATTTTGCCAAAACTGGAAAAGCTCATCGCGAATCCATGATCGTAAACCTATACCCCAGACTATTGATCAAAAAACAACGCTGTGCGATCGCGATCTGAATTTGTGGTTAGAAGAGGCGATTTTCACTCTAAATCAATAAAAAACTATGATTAAAACTCAAATTTTAGAAGCAATCAAACAAATGCCAAATAGCGATTTATTGGAGGAAATCCAATGACTCAAGCCATTGAACAAAAATCCATGCTATGCGATCGCGATCTTAATTTGTGGTTAGAAGAGGAGAATATCTAGGACAAGAGCGCTATATTTTCCTAATTTTTTGATATTTAACGTATCAAAAATGATACAATAGTATAGACAAAGCTAAATACTCACTTATTTAGTGCTTGATTTCTATCTTTTGAGAGCTTCTGCTGCAATTTTCCTATGAGCAATATTAAGAGAATTAAAGCAAGCTTTTTCAAGACTGAATCTGGTAAAGAACCTGTTAGAGACTGGCTAATGACTTTATCGAAAGAAGATAGACAAAAAATAGGAGAAGACATTAAAACCATTGAGTTTGGATTTCCAATCGGAATGCCGACCTGTCGGCCTATGGGTAAAGGATTGTATGAAGTCCGTACTAATCTTGAAAATACGATTACCAGAGTTCTATTCTGTGTGGAAGGAGAGCAAATGATTCTTCTACACGGGTTTACTAAGAAAACGCAAAAAACACCTAAAGAAGATTTGAATTTAGCCATCAAGCGCCAAATTGAGTTTAAAAATAAAGCTAGGAGTTAACCATGTCTAACAATTGTCATTTAGGTTCTGCTTTTGATGACTTTCTAGAACAGGAAGGAATTTTAAACGAAGTAACAGAAGTTGCATTGAAGCGTGTTTTGGCTTGGCAAGTTGAACAAGCAATGAAGGAACGTGGCTTAACTAAATCCAAGATGGCTAAGTCTATGCAAACTAGCCGCGCAGCACTAGATCGCTTACTTGATCCTGAGTATGATTCTGTAACTTTACGAACTTTAGATAAAGCAGCTAGAGCAGTTGGTAAAAGAATTAAGATAGATTTGGTTGATGTAATTTAAATCATCCCTCACGAAAACCTATGACCCAGACTATTAAACAAAAATCCACGCTGTACGATCGCGATCTTAATTTGTGGTTAGAAGAGGCGATCGCGAAGTTAAAAGCTGGTGATTTTCAAAATCTAGATGTCGAGAACTTAATTGAGGAGTTAGAAGGTTTGGCGGGTAGAGATCGGCGCGAATTAGAATCACGTTTGACTAGATTGATTGAACATATCCTCAAGCGTTGCTACGTCAACCTACCTGAATGTTATCGAGGTTGGGAGTTAACAATCATCGGACAAAGAAACGAGATTAAAAAAATCATCAAACAGTCCCCTAGCCTGAAACGTCACATAATCTCAGTATTTGACGAATTGTTTAATGATGCACTAGAAATCGTACAAACAGAGTATGAAAATACGATTTTTCCTGAGACATGGCAATTTACCTATGAGATTGACTTGCTGCTAAATACTAGTTTTTGGAAAAAATCTTAAACCTTGATGGATGATGTATCGCATCGCCTAAACCTATGACCCAAACTGTCGAGCAAAAATCTACGCTATACGATCGCGATCTTAATTTGTGGTTAGAAGAGGCGATCGCTAAGTTAAAAGCAGGTGATTTTCACAATCTAGATGTCGAAAACTTAATTGAGGAGTTAGAAGGTTTGGCGGGTAGAGATCGGCGCGAATTAGAATCACGTTTGACTAGATTAATTGAGCATATCCTCAAGCGTTGTTATGTCAACCTACCTGATTGTTATCGAGGTTGGGAAATTACTATCATTAACCAAAGGGCTGAATTAACTACATTATTAGAACAGTCTCCCAGTCTCAAAGGTCATTTCTCGAAGGTTTTTGATCGTGCTTTTGACACTGCTCTCAAACTTGTAAGGCTAGAATATCCCGACACTAATTTTCCTGCTGTATGGCAGTTTAGTCGAGATACTAAAAAGGTCTTAAACTTAAATTTTTGGACAACTGTTTAAAAAACTATGACTCAGACTATTGATCAAAAAGTAACGCTATACGAT
The DNA here is from genome assembly GCA_046081205.1 of Pseudanabaena sp. Lineage (GTDB taxonomy): Bacteria > Cyanobacteriota > Cyanobacteriia > Pseudanabaenales > Pseudanabaenaceae > Pseudanabaena. The sequence continues at coordinate 3,367 of JBJTVM010000368.1, forward strand.
CGCGATCTTAATTTGTGGTTAGAAGAGGCGATCGCGAAGTTAAAAGCAGGTGATTTTCAAAATCTTGATATTGAAAACTTAATTGAGGAGTTAGAGGGTTTGGCTGGCAGGGATAGGCGCGAGTTAGAAAATAGATTAACCATTTTGTTAGAGTATTTACTCAAGCGGCTCTATGTCAAAAGTGAATACGACTATGCATGGTGGGTGAGAACCATCAATCGAACAAGGATGGAAATTTGCAAAATCCTGAGACAGTCACCTAGCCTTAAAAACTATGCGAACAGTCCTGAGTTGTTTCAAGATGCTTTTGATGATGCACTCAAGTTGATGCGATCAGACCCAGATTACAAATCTGTCAATTTTCCTAATACATGGCAGTTTAGCCGAGATATTGACGATATAATCAATGTTGATTTCTGGGAAGTAAATTGAGACAAACTTTGCTCATTTTGGAAGCAATCAAGCAAATGTCGAATAGTGATTAGTAGAGATAATCTAATGACTCAAACCATTGAACAAAAATCCACGCT
>JBJTVM010000369.1:0-5334 GCA_046081205.1 Pseudanabaena sp.
GAACGTTGCCATTCAGTTTGTAAACGATCATTAAAACAGCGTCGATTAGCAACTTGAGTTAATCCATCAGTTAAAGCTCTAACACGAGCCACCTCCGCTTCCATTTTCAGCATTTCTTGAGCTAATTTTTGTTCTGTGATATCAGCAAAAGAAGTTACTACAGCATAAGGGGTCGCATGATCAGGATGACATAAAGGTTGAGAGTTAATCGATATCCACCTAGTTAGACAGTCTTCCTTACAGGTTCCCATAATTACGTTAGTTTGTGGTTGTCCAGTTCTGAGAGTAACCATAGCAGGATGATCTTCACTCAAAAAAATCGAGCCATCCTCTCGAATTGTCGATCTTTCAAAATCAATGGATTTAAGACCTCGCATCTGATCTGCGGATAATCCCAATATCTTTTCTGCACTTTTATTGCAGGCAGTTATTTGCCCGTCAGTCTGTTGCAGCACGACTCCTTCGGAGATACTGGTAATAACTGAACGATATCGGGATTCACTTTCTTGAAGTTCCGCCAGTAGGACTTTTCTAACTTCGGCTTCCTTTGCTCTTTCCAATAGCTCTTGTTCTAACAGTTCAAATAAGCTGGCTTGTTTAATGGCTATCTCTAACTGACTAGCAAATTGCCTTGCAAAATTAATCTCGGAGTCTCGCCAATGACGTGGTGATGAACATTGATGAATGCAGAGCACCCCCCACAAATTCTCTATCTGGATGATAGGGACTACTAAACTAGAAACAACTTGAAATCGCTGTAAATTATCTGGTTGGCTATCTAAGAACCCCACTTCGATAATGTTATTTATAACCCGTATGCGACCTTCTTTATAATCTGAAGCATATTGATCGCCAAAGCAATGATCATGGATCTTCAATGCAATCGCCGCATCAAATCCTGCTATTACAGATTCAGATACAAATTCTCCATCGCCACAGTTAGAATCTGGATCGAATTTAAATAAACCTATGAGATCAACATTCATCGATTGACGGAGTTCTTGAACAGAAATTTGGAAAATAGCATCTAAATTAATAGATTGCCTAATTCTTTGAGTAATTTCTGCAAGCAACACTTCCCATTTGTACTGTTCATTTAACGCATCTTCTGCTGCTTTGCGAGTTACATTGTTACGGCGCAATTCAAACTGGCTAATCACTAGCCGACTGAGAGATTCTAATTGTCGAATTTGTTTTTCGGTAAGATTTCTAGGCTGGTAATCGATGACACACAAAGTCCCTAGGACAAAATTATCTGATGTCTTTAACGGCATACCCGCATAAAAGCGAATACTCGGTTCTTTTACTACCAGAGGATTGTCAGCAAAACGATTATCTTGGGTTATATCAGGAACATTTAAGAATGTCCCATCGGCAACAGCATGACCACAAAAGGAGATATCGCGCGGCGTTTCCGACACCTCTAACCCCACTTTTGACTTAAACCATTGTCGATCGCGATCAATCAATAATATTAGGGCGATTGGCGTACCACAAATCTCCGCAGCTAGTTGCGTCAAGTCTTCATATTCTTGTTCTGGTAAGGTATCAAGAATATGGTAGCGATTAAGAGCTTCTAGGCGATCGCTTTCATTTATAGGGATTATAGGTTTCTGCATAGACATCAACTAGCCAAAGTGTGATTAGTCAATAAATAATATTCCTCTATAGCTACCCAAAAGGTTACCATCTATTCGGTTGCGCGATACAGCGCTTTGCGCTTACTTAAAACCCAGAAATATTTTTGAAAGTGGCGCTTCGCACCACTTTCAAAAATATTTCTGTACTACTCAAAGCCTCAATAGGCTGTAATTTAATAGCTTAGGTTCAAGCAGATTTTTTTGAAGTTGCAACAAATACATCGCTTCAATCTTCATTATTTAAATGTTTTTGATGGCACGGCTTCGCTGTGGTATTGGGTCTGCTATGTAAAAAGTTGTTTTTTACAGACAAGTACTTATCCGTAAAACAACTTTTTGTCTGACTAATAATCGCGAGTTGTCATATTTCATCAAAATTGATGTAGAATCTCACACGTTCTCGTTACGCAAATTTTCAAAGCAATATCCCTAGCCTTCTAAAAGTCGAACTACAGAGCTTTTTGTACATTTTTGGATGGCTTGTAGCTTGCTCTTCCCTGTCCTACAGCGCAACGTTCCCATGCAAAACTTTATGTCTCGCTCTTACCAGTTGTTTAATTTATTGGCTAATCGTAAATTAGCTAATAAATCCAAATCCCTGAATATAGAGTTTATTGGTCCAGTAAAGTACCCGTTGGCTTCCCCGCCTTCGGCGGAGAGACCAACACTTGTACCTCGCTTGCTTGAAAAGCGCTATATCCGTCTGCTATTACTTTCTCTGTGTGGTTTCGCTAGTAGCTTCGCGATCGCGACACCCACAGCTCAAGCAAATCGCCTCGAAACCTTCGTCTATGATTTGACCGATAGCAAGATCGAGTTTTCGCTCAAAAATGACATTGAGCCTAGGGGAACTGTAATTAGTAATCCCACACGCATCGTGATTGACTTACCAGGGCTGGTCTATCAAGGGCCAACGGTAAGGCGGCGTGTTGGACGTGGAGTGCAAGCGGTGCGGGTCGGTCAAGTTGATGCAACCACTACCAGAATGGTGGTGGAGCTTGCGCCCGAAGTAACCCTAAACCCCCAAGATTTACGCCTTAAATCTAGACAACCAGGGCGTTGGACGATGCAACTTCCTCAAAACATTGCCGCGATCGACCTTAATAGTATTTCTAATTTTTCTCTGCCAGTTACAAGCGCACCGATCAGTTCTGGGTTCGGCTGGCGGGTGCATCCAATCACAGGGGAACGGAAGCTGCATAAAGGTGTTGATTTTGCGGCTCCTACTGGCACACCAATTTTTGCGGCGGCAAGTGGCGTAGTTACCTATGCGGGGTGGTCAGACGGTGGCTATGGGAATGTGGTCGAGTTACGCCATGATAATGGCGAATTGACTCTTTATGCCCATACCAACAGGGTTTATGTAACTGAGGGGCAAGTTATTAATAAGGGACAGGCGATCGCTGAAGTTGGTTCCACTGGACGTAGTACTGGGCCACATCTACATTTTGAAATCCAACCCGATGGCAGAACTGCTGTCGATCCTATGGATTATTTACAGCTTCGCCAAGTGACTCTTGATTTAGCATCTAATAGTTTTAAAGATTAAAGAAGTAATGGCAGCGCTAATCGCTGGCACTGGTCAGCTAATGAGGGATAGGTGCTGAAACGTCCATTTCAAGCCGATAAAAAAGGCGGAAATACGTCGATCACGTTTTAGATGACCAGTGCCGCCTCTCATTATTTGGTTTTTATGTCCTAACAAGAATGGCGGCAGCTTAAATGTTTAGATTGTTCCTTTAAATAATCCTTGCGGTTTAAAGAGCAATACTAGAATCATAATCACTAAACCTACGCCCAGTTTATATTCTGTGCCAATGCAGTATTTCTGTAATTCTCCCAAAGCCGCAGGACAGGTGGTAGCAACTTCTTGAGAAATACCAACAATCAAGGCTCCTGCGATCGCGCCATAGGGATTACCAATCCCGCCCAAAATTACCGCCGCAAACATAGGCAGAATCAAGAACCATCCCATATTCGGGCGCAAGTTGGTAATCAATCCGTACATGCTGCCACCAAAGGCAGTCATGCCACCCGCGATGACCCATGTCCAGATAATCACCGCATTCACATTGATCCCTGCTACTTTTGCAAGTTCAGGATTGTCGGCAACTGCTCGCATAGCCTTACCAATCTTGGTGTTTTGCAATAGATAGTAAAGCCCTGCAATGATTGCGATCGCGGCAACAATAACCACAATTTTATTGCGCGTGATAGCGAGCTCAAATATGTTAATTGCTGGGAAAGTGGGCAAGTCATACTTTTGCGGCTTTGCGCCCCAAACTAGGATGATCGCATTACGCACCACCAGTGCTAACCCAATCGAGACGATCATCATCGTGGTTGAGGTGGCACGCTTGGCTCGTAATGGTTGCCAGAGGATTTTTTCGCAAATTAAGACGAAGACGATGGAGATAATACTGCCAAAAGCGATCGATAACCAAATATCGAGTTTGAGGGTAGTATTGGCGAGAAATGCAAGGTATGCGCCGAGGGTGAGAATGTCACCATGAGCAAAGTTAGCAAGGCGTAAGATGCCATAGGTAAGCGTTAAACCGACTGCGGCAAGTGCAATAATGCTGCCGACAGCGATACCATCAATGGTTGATTGCAGGACTTCCAGCATTAAGAAATTGTGATAGAGCTTTTATTGCTTCATTCTACAGGATTAAGCTCAAGTCACTATTTCAGCGTTTGTGGGCAAATAGGTCAGAATTTCTTAATGCTTTGTGTTTATAGGCATAGCCTAACCTTAAATTAAGCAGCAATGAAGTCAGATTTTTTAATTGTGCGTGGTGTTGGTAATGGTTTGTGACGAGCAATGTAATCTTCTATTAGTAATTCCAAAACTTCTAAAGCATTTTCTAGGGCGTTAGCATAGGTATCGCCGTGAGTGTGGGCATAGGGACCAAATTCAGGTAGATGAGCGATAAATTTGCTATCTTCTTCTGACCATTGGATAGAAATGCTGTAGTTACAATTCATGGATGTTCTCCTTCGTTTTGTTGGTCAATATCTCGTAGTGCGTTTCTTACATCTTTTTCTTGGTAGCGATCAGCATCGTTGCCATCTTTGCCTGATAGGGTGAGGCTATATTCTAGTTTCGGATGACTCCAGACGGTATGGCTACCTTTGCCAAAGCGATAGGTAAAGCCAGCTTTTAAAAGCATTGCTTTTAGTTCTCTAATTTTTTTAGCCATCGGACATTATTCGTTGCAAAATTCGCTCTGTTTCATCGGGATTATTTTGGATCATTTATTCTAATCTAGCAGGATGTAAACCTGTTGAAATTTGTCGTTTTAACATCATTTTTACTGTAATTTCCTTGGTAATGATACAGAAACCCACTTCATTCTTAAATGATAGTTACTCGTCTCAATTGCAACAAGCAAATCTAGAAACTTAACTTCATTCTGTTCCATCGCTTTGCTATATCACTAAGATATCAATCGCTATTTTTACATTACAGTGCTTTGTGCTGACTTAAAACTCAAAAGAAATTTTGAAAGTGGAGCTTTGAGCCACTTTCAAAATTTCTTTTGTACCCCTTAAAGCCCAAATAGACTTTATAAAGAGAAGTTGCTATTTGCTTGAAAAAAAACTAAAAGCTCTGCATAAGGCTTTTAAGGCTTTAAGGGATACTTAAAATATCTATTAACGATCGCTAATTGGTATATAGGTCACATCATGTAAA
>JBJTVM010000370.1:0-3367 GCA_046081205.1 Pseudanabaena sp.
TACAGGGTGCGACCTCTAGTTGATAAAAAGTATGGCAACGAAAAAAAATACACGATAAAGGCTTTATGAAAACAAGTAAATCAAGTATTTCCAGAATCCTTTAAATCTAAGAGTTTATTTTCGTGATCATTCATCAAAAAGAGGTCGCACCCTATTTACAGAGCTTCATGTGTCAATATACGAGTTATGTACACTGGTTCAGAAGGATTGTCTTTGCAAGCTAATTTTGTCATTTTGGGGTTACTACGTCTTGAAATGTTAAGTTTTGTTGCAAGATTCAGCATTTCTGGTTATGCAATCTAAATTCGTAACAGCTTAGCTTTGGATAAAAGGCTGGTAATTAGGAAGATCACCGCGTAAATGTCTTGCTAAAAGTCGGGCTTGAGTATGGGAAATTAATCCCAGAGGTACTTTTGTATTAGTAATAATATGTTTTATCTCTTCTTTTTTTCGATTCTGATAAGCTGCAAGTATCTTTTTGCGGCCATTATCTGTTAAATAGATTGCTCCCCCTGGTCTATCGATAAAGTCATCTGGTTTTACTTGTCCTCGATTAATTAGGGTTAACACAAAACGATCTGCGAGGGGGGCGCGTAGTTCTTCCATAAGATCGAGGGCTAAAGAGGGCTTGCCAGATCTAATAGCGTGTAAAAAGCCTACCTGTGGATCTAAGCCAACTCCTTCACAAGCTGCCACACATTCATTAACAAGTAGTGTGTAAATAAATGATAAAAGTGCATTGATGGGATCACGAGGTGGTCGGCGTGATCGCTCTTTAAAAGCAAAGAAATCACGCTCAGTCCGAATCATTAAAGTAAAAACTCCAAAGTATGATTTAGCGGCAAAGCCTTCTATTCCTCTTAATTTTTCTAGATCTTGAACTTGCTCTGTGGTTTTAATTGCATCAGCTTGAACTTTTGCAGCGTTAGACAAAGCCAGACGATCGCTTTCACTATTAGCCTCACGAGCAGATCGCATTAAAACATGACGGGCATTTTGTAACTTCCCAGCCACAAAATGACGAGCAATAAGTAAAGTTGCTTCTGATTTATCTAGTGCCGCGTGTTGAGATCGCCTAAGTAAAACATTGCCCGAAGTCTTCCCAAATAATCTAGCTTGAAACTGTCCGTGTTCTGAAAGCCAAACGAAATCTCGTCCATCTTGGCTACAACGATGAATCAAAAAGGGACTACAAAGTACATTGCCAAAAACCACAATACTACCTAAATGGTGAAGTGGAATTTGAAAAGCTGTTTGTTTTTCTACCTCAATTTTCAAAGTCTCATGATCCATGTGAAGATAGCTACCTTGAGTTTGTACATATAAAGTATTCAGTAATACTTTCATAATCACTCCAAAATTTGAAATAGTTTATTAGCCGATGCTGAATCTCTGAAACCTTTAATTGCATAAGGCATACAAGCATCAATCAAGGAACAATCTGTACAGCGAGAGTCGGCAACTGGTGTGGGTACAGTACCTGTCTGAATTAATTGCCGAACTTTTTTCGTGGTTTCTGCAACTAGCGATCGCAAGTCTGGGGTAAAAATAACTTCTCGACGGCGTTTGGAGGCATCGTGAAAAATTGCACCTTTTGGTACAGGTCGCTTAAACATTTCTTCTAGGCAAACAGCTTGAGCGCAAAGCTGTACATCATCAGCTTTACGAGGTTTTTTAGAACCTGATTTGTACTCAACGGGGTAAGCAGTTCCTTCTAGGTCAAACTCTACTAAATCGGCAATACCTGTTAGCCCTAATTGATGTGACCACAAAGGTAAAGATCGTTCTACCCTTGTCCCTTCAATGATTTCGCTGTCGGGAATATCTACCTTTTCATGTACCCGTTGTCCTCGAAGTGTGTAAAGATTTTCATCCCACACTTTTTCAACGTGAATTAAGGCGCATTGTCGAGGACAATAGACGTAATGTTGAAGCGCACTAAGCATTACATAATCATCAGGTTCCATACTCAGGTGTCTCTAACTCTACTTTGTCATAAATTTCTGTAAGGGCAATCGCACCAGGAACTGTTGAAAATTTAATTTCTTCTTCTAAGCTGTCATATTCTTGAAATTCCCATTTTTTTGTACTGATTTTGACATAATGTTGCACTGAATAGCGATATTGATCGACTAACAGATATTCCTGAAAAGAAGGAAGTGATCGATAAAAATTAAACTTTTTATCCCGATCAAAACTTCCTGTGGATTTAGATAATACTTCAATGATCAAAGTCGGATTGGTAATCGTATCTTTGCGTCCTTCTTGCAAGAATAAATCACCACTCACCACCATTACATCAGGATAGGTATAAACTCGATATTGGGCAATCCAAAGTCGTTGATCAGTTACGAAAACTCGATAAGGTTGGCGTTTAAGCAAGAAATTGAGGGTTCCTGCTATATTCAAAGCAATTTGATTGTGATTTGGCATTCCACCCGCCATTGGTATTATTTCCCCATTGATGTATTCATTACGAGTTTCTGAGGCAATTTCTAGCTCTAAATAATCTTCTGGTGAATAAATAGGTGGTGTTTGAACTTGACTAACCATGTCAAAATTCTCCTAGATTAGTTTTATAAACAGGATCGTAACATTTAGGCAGAGTTTAGCGTTTTGTTTTAAACTCTGCCTAATCGTTTTAGCCTTCAATTAATCGGGTTAGCGTAATTCCACTAGGTAGGTCAGCATCATCTACAGACATTATGTAATCTGAGAATTGCCGAGGGACGGTAACTGTTTCTTTTAACGCTGGTTTAATACGCTCAAACAATTTATGAGCAGGGGCATTCCCTAACTTGTTCTCATGGCTAAATATGTAAAGTCCACGGGGAGCCATCATGCCACGACTAGCAGAGCGATCTGTATCCCACATATTCACCAGTGCTTCCCAAAACAGTTTGAGATCGAATTCTGAGACACCTGTTGATTCTGCTAGATAGGGAGAATAAAATCCATGAGCCATATAAAGCCCATAGGGAATGAAGGTTTTACGTCCAATCGTTTGCAACTTCTCGCGATCTTTTTCGTCGGTTACTGCCATACGGGTAATTGCCAAATCTTGTGGCAGAACTGGATCAAGCGATCGCGCAAAAGTAAGTTGCATAGAGCCTCGCACCTGACCAGCATTCAGTCCTGTACTCATTACCGCTCCAAACATCCGTACATCATAAAAGTTCTCGCACATCCAAGTTTGAGCTTTCGCCGCATTGGCTCGGCTTTTGTCAGGCTTACCCGCTTTTTTGGTTAGTGCAGTCATAAAAGTTTTAACAGCCTTAGTAAAACCAGCTTCATTTTCTAGCAGTTCCAAAGCATCTCTTAGTTCAGTATCAGATAGCTCACCGCTATATTCCAAACTAGCAACCAC
>JBJTVM010000371.1:0-1548 GCA_046081205.1 Pseudanabaena sp.
CAAAGCGCCGCCACCAATCTTCTGTTTTTTTTGTATGAGACCGTAAAGCCTTTTCAATTTCTTTTTTCCATTAGCTCAATTGGTAATCCGTCAGGATCAGCGACAAAAGCTACTTGGTAGGTTCGATCGCCTATGGTTTGCTCTCGTGGTGGTAATAACAATTTGACTTTGCCTAGTTTATTAACTAGCTCTTGCAAAAAAACTTGCAGATTTTCTACATGAAACGATAGGTGATAGTACCCCACATAATGCTCATCACCAAAGGGATTGGGTGTATTCTTTGGCTCAGGAACTTGCATTAGTTCGAGATTAGTTCCTGCACCAGTCATCCAACAAGCTAGTGTAATTCCTGCTGTAAAGCGCTCAGTTACCTCAAAACCTAGCGCTTCATAAAAAGCGATCGCCTGAAAAATATCCGCAGTTTTAATCGAAGTATGGTGATGTTGCATATTCTTTTGAACGCCGATTCGACGAACACGCAAAATGGTAAAAATGAAGGTGCGATTTTTACCATTTTGCGCCATTTGCGCCGCGCTTCGAGCGGCGCAAATGGCTATATTGAATTTACGTCTTTTTGAGTGTTAGGGCTTTGAGTGCAGGGTTACTGTGTGAGTTCTTTCTTGGGTTTAAATAAAGAATCTTTAGTTACGCACCAAACAAAATGTGGTAAGGACAGCATTCTTTTCCAGCGCCAAGGCTCTTGATAGAGTCGATATAGCCACTCTAGATTGTTATTACTAAACCATTCAGGGGCGCGAGTTTTTAGCCCTGACCAAATATCAAAACTACCGCCTACACCAATCCATACAGCGTTAGGACAGAGATAGCGATATTTTTGAATCCATAGCTCTTGGCGTGGTACTCCCAATCCCACAAGGATCAGATCGGGTTGAGAACTTTGTAGCTGTTCGCAGATTTGTTGTTCGAGCATGTCATCAAAATAACCGTGATGCGTTCCTGCGATCGCCATATCTGTCCATTTTTGCCGCCAAATATTCACCACAGTATCCACAACATCAGGAGCGCCGCCGATTAAAAAGATGCGCCATTGCTGTGCGGCTGCAACCTGTACAATTTGCTCCGATAGCTCAATCCCGGGACAACGATTGATCTTTTGACCCTGCGATCGCAAATACAACACAATGCCTGAGCCATCGGGGACAACTAACTCAGCTTGCTTAATTACATTTGCCAAGTCAGGATTTTTTTGAGCTTGCATGGTCATTTCTGCGTTGATGGTGACAACATGCGTGCCTTGTCTAGCTTGTAGTCTCTGAGCTAGCCAATCACGATAATTGTCATGAATATGTACGGGTAGACCAAGCACATCAAACTGACGCAAGGGAATTTTTCTCCAGATGTAATTTTCAATTGATATGATTAAGTTGGGACTTACGCAAACCGAACGAATTTATTAGGTTTGAGGTAGATGTGGTGGGGGCTTCGCCCGCACCACATCTACCCAATGCGTAAGTCCTATAAGTTTTGCTATTCATATCCCAGTCTATTGGGATATATTACCTAATTTTGACGTGAGTTCGATATAGC
>JBJTVM010000372.1:0-2612 GCA_046081205.1 Pseudanabaena sp.
TCTACAAACTTTTGCCGATCGCCTCAGCAAGTCCATCTAAGGTATATTCCAGAGCCTCACAGTCAACCCGTCCCAATAACTCATAGCAAGTCTTAGAAGTCTGAGGCCCAATTGAGGCAATTTTGATTTGGGCAATCCAGCCCTGCCAAATTTCTGGCGAGGTAACGCGATCAAGGAGTTGACAAAAATGCTTGACGGTTTTGGAACTAGCAAAGGCGATCGCATCTAAACTCTGGTTTTGAATTGCGGCTAGAGCCACAGGATCGATCGCTTCAGGACATCCTGACTCATAGGCTGCAACAGCATCAATAACCACGCCATGTTGCTGCAATTGCTCTACCAAAATCTCCCGCCCACCCGACTGCACACGGGGAAATAACATTTTTTTGTCAGCTAAAACATGATTAGGGATAGCAAGAAAGGCATCTACTAAAGCATCGGCAACAAAATCTGTGGGTACTAAATCTGGTGAAATCCCAAAATTTGCTAAAACTTCGGCTGTTTTGCGCCCCACTACGGCAACTTTTAAGGAATGCAAAGCACGGCTATCTTGCCCCGATTCGCATAACCGTCCAAAAAAACTCTCAACGGCATTCGCGGAGGTCAAAATTAGCCAATCGTAGCTGGATAGATTGGCGATCGCCTGATCGAGCATTTCCCAACTAGTGGGCGGGATGATCGCCAAAGTGGGCATCTCGATTACTTTCGCGCCTTGACTGGTCAATAAATCTGTAAATTGGCTAGCCTGACCCGCCGCCCTTGTCACCAAAATCGTTTTGCATTGCAACGCTAACTTTTCCTTTTCGAGTTCTACCTGTTGCTCAAAATTCTCCAACGATTGATCGCACTGACGCGACAATTGCTCATGAAACTTTACGACTTCACCAATAATAATCACCGATGGCGATAGTGATCCTTCAGGTAATTTTGATTGAATATTATTTAGAGTTCCTGTCCATATTTGTTGATCGACTCTCCCACCCCAACGCACGATCGCAATTTTTGTATCCGCAGATTTTCCCGCTTGTAATTTCTCTAACAGTCTCTCTAAATTATTTGTCCCCATCAAAATTACCAATGTCGGAATTTGGGCGATCGCTTCCCAAGGCAATCGCTCCAAATCATGTCCCGTCATCACCGCAAAACAAGAACTCGCTTCCACTTCCGTAAGCGGAATTCCTGCCAACATGGGAGCCGCGATCGCACTAGAAATTCCTGCAACTACTTCCCATTCACAATTTGCTGCTTGTAGGGCAAGTATCTCAGGTAGCGATCGCCCAAATATCCAAGGATCACCACTTTTGAGTCGCACCACTTGCTTACCCTGTAAGCAGTATTCCACCAGCATTTGATTGATTTCGGCTTGCTTGACGCTTTCTTGTCCGCCACGTTTACCAGCAATGATGCGATCGCAGTTTGCAGGAGCAAGATCTAATAAAGCGCGATCAACCAGCGCATCACTAATAATCACCTCCGCAATGCTGATCAATTCCCTAGCACGAACCGTCAAAAATTCCACGCCCCCAATTCCCGCCCCAACTATAAAAGCTTTACTCTTCATATTTTAAAAATTATTATTGTACTATTCCATAACAACCTAAACGTTAGGTTGTTATGGAGCTATATTTGGAGAAACGTATGAAAAAATAGTGAACTCGCATAGTAAAACAAAAAAATAGGATTAATACATCGTGTTAATTATCAGAATCTCAAGTAGTTACTGATTAAAGTTATGAACTTACAAGAATTGAGAAAATATCGATTGAAAATTACTGAATTAGCAAAACAATATCATTCTCATAATATTAGGGTGTTTGGTTCTGTTGCCAAAAATGAAAACACAGAAAATAGTGATATTGACTTTTTGATTGATCCTGATCCAGAACAAGATTTATTTGATGTAATTCGCTTACGTAGGGCATTACAGGAATTACTCAATTGTGAAGTTGATATTGTTCATAGCACAGCCCTGCACCATACGATCAAGCAAGAAGTTTTAGCATCAGCAGTTCTATTATGAGTAAAACACCAAAATCACCTCTGTTTTTTCTCTATCATATTAAGGAATCTATAGAGGCGATCGCTATTCATATTCAAGGAGGAAAACAAAGCTTCTTAACCAATAGAACAGTGACAATGGCTGTAATCCGAGAGCTAGAAATTATTGGCGAAGCAGTTAACAAACTTCCTAGCGAATTCAAAAGCAATTACCCTTTAGTTCCTTGGCGCGATATTGGGGATTTTAGAAACGTTCTAGCTCATCACTATTGGGGGATTGATTTGGAAACTGTCTGGAATATCATTCACAACCCTGACAAATTGCCTGATTTAAAGAATCACGTTGAAACTTGTATTCAAGATTTAGAAAATCACTCTTCCGAAAACCCTGAGTAAATTTACGTGAATTCGATATCGCCATTTGGGGCGTGCTTAGCGCGCCCCAAATGGCGAAAAATGGTAAGAATCGCATAGCGATTCTTACCATTTTTCGCTTTCGTCGAACTGACGTTAATTATATAGCTACCCCAATATTAAATAAAGTAGTCCAGAGATTGTGCGATGCTTCGCGTCACATAATCTCTGGGACTATTTTGAGATAATCCAATTGCGGC
>JBJTVM010000373.1:0-7262 GCA_046081205.1 Pseudanabaena sp.
GCCGCAATTGGATTATCTCAAAATAGTCCCAGAGATTATGTGACGCGAAGCATCGCACAATCTCTGGACTACTTTATTTAATATTGGGGTAGCTATATAATTAACGTCAGTTCGACGAAAGCGAAAAATGGTAAGAATCGCATAGCGATTCTTACCATTTTTCACCATTTAGGGCGTGCAAAGCACGCCCTAAATGGTGATATCGAACTCACGTTAAACAGAGGCGGCACATCGCGCCGCCTCTATTTATGTCAAGCTACATCGCTAAAACACAGCAATTCTTATTATTAAACCAATTTTGGTGTTTCCAGCGCCTTCGGTACTGGAAACACCAAAATCGGTTTTTTGAAAGCCCGCCAACGGCGGGCTTTCAAAAAACCGATTTTGGTGTTTCCAGCGCCTTCGGCGCTGGAAACACCAAAATCGGTTTCATAATGAGAATTGCTGTAAATTGTCCGCTGGCGCATCGTGCCAATTGAAAACTAGTTTACCTGTTTCAAAGCATCCCCCGAGCCAACTATGGAAATAGCAGGTGTTACAAAATATTTCTGCGCTGCGCTTTGGACATCAGCGATCGTCACTCCTTCGATCGCCTCAACAAATCGGTGATCAAACTCTAGACCTAAACCCATTACCTCATACCAGCCATACACTTGAGCAATTTGACCATTGGTTTGCTTACCGAGAGCGTATTGCCCTAGTAATTTGCTCTGACAAATTGCCAACTCATCTTCGGTAATCGTTGTATTAGCAAGTCGTTCGCACTCGTAGCACAATCCTTCTAGAGCAGTCTTCGTATTTTGCGAAGCCGTTCCCATGTAAGCCACAAATTGCGAGGTTTCTAAACGGGTAGGATAAAAAGCTGAAACTTCGTAGGCAAGTCCCCGCTTTTCGCGTAATTCCACAAACAGGCGGCTCGATAAGCCATTGCCCAAATAGGTGGAAATGATCTTCAGAGCCGCATAGTCAGGCGAACTAACCGACGGTGCAGGGTAGCCAATCATCACGATCGCCTGTTGGGTATACTGCTCATGGGTAACAAGTTGCGGCTGAAAATTAGGTATAGGTGTAGCAATAATGGTTGGTTGATTTGGCTTTTTCCAGTCACCAAAGGCTTCACCCACCAGAGAAAGGGCTTGCTCTGATGAAATCTTACCTGCAATGCTGACTACCATCTGATCGGGACGCAAATAAGTTTGGTGGAAGTCCACTAGGTCATTACGAGTAAGCTGGCTAACGGTTGACTCTGTGCCAAGACTCGAAAATCCATAGGGATGATCCCCATACATTAAATGCTGCAAATGATCGTAGGCGATCGTAAATGGTCGCTCCTGTTGCGATCGGATCGATTGAATCGTTAGCCTCCTTTCGAGTTCAAGCTCACGCTCTGGATAACTAGGCGATCGCAAAATATCTGATCCCAGCAATAACATGTCATGGAAATCCGACGAAATTGTTTTTAAGGACAGTAAGAAATAATCACTCGAGCATTCTGTCCCCAATGACGCGCCAATTGACTCCACCTGCTCCGCAATTTCTAGCGAGGAATATTTCTCAGTGCCACGGGTCATGATTGACGCGGCTAGATGGGTTAACCCTGATTTATCTGGGGATTGGACACGCTCACCACCAGCAAAAAAGCAACGCGCTGCAATAATATCAGCCGTGGGATTTTCGGTTACTAAGACCACAATGCCATTGGATAGCACCAAGCGATCGCTGATTCGTTGTGACATTGTTAGTGACAAATTTTATTCCCCAACTTACAAAAAACAAACATTAGGCATGGTCACTCGCGATACTTTTATGCCAAAGCACGAAATTGCGTAGCAATTTTGTGCTTTGGCATAAGATCCTTAGGTAAGAATATCGCACAATCTAGAAATTAGGGCTGAGAAGATTAATCACTGCGTTTTTCTGGCGATTGCCAGCCAAACTAACGATATACATAACCTCAAACTTAATGAATCATGAATAATCAGGATTCACAAAAGTGTTGTCACACCTCTGTAAATTAAAAATCAAACCCAGTAAAAGTTTAAAAAGCACAAAAGAGTTAGACCGTCTTGTGTTTTCGTATAAGTTTAGTGGGTAAGATCTGTGGAACATCTTGTTCGTACGTCACAGTTCTAGGGGTTTAGTTTTATCACTACTTATGTTCAGATATCAACAGATTATGTTAGATTTTCTGTCATCTTCAAAGCGTCGTATTAATATGTTAATGGTGAGAGATGCTTAGTGCAGTCCATCTTTTGCATTACAGTGCTTTGTGCTGACTTACAACACAGAAGAAATTTTGAAAGTGCCGCGAAGCGCCACTTTCAAAATTTCTTCTGTATCCCTTAAAGCTTAATAAATAGGCTGTAATTAAAAAATCCGAGCAAAATCACACAAATCCAATCGGTCATCAATATTAAGATAAGTCGGTTTAAATTTCATGCAATACAGAGCCTACAGCGCCAAGCGCTTAAAAAATATCAACAAATTTAGTAGCCAATAATTAGGTAATTGTCACTAATTGTCCAGATAATCAACAGCATTTTGTGGTTGAAATGCTCGGAGCAACGCTGTAAATACGAATGAAGTTAAATGTGGAGAGGGTTGGATGAGTACTGCAAAGGATAAACAAAAATGTCTAGATTGCTTAACGCAAGCAATCATAGACTTAGATGGTCAAGCTGACCAATCAGAATTAACCAAAATCTCCAACTTGATTATTCAGACGATGACTGGTCCTTGGCGATCATTTCACACTCCAAATCATATCTTTGAGGTAGGCGAGGGGGGAGATGCGATTGAGATTATATCAGCATTATTTCACGACCTTGTCTATGTCCAAGTTGATCAAGGTATTAGCGTCAATATTAGTCGATACATTTCACCCTATATAAAACAGGATCGTGAGCAGTTAGTCATCCTTGATCCTCCTGAACTTCAAGAAGATATAGTTTTTAAGATGGTAACAATGCTGTTCGGCTTTAAGCATGGACAGCCATTACTACCAATGTCTGGGCAAAATGAGTTTCTTAGTGCGCTCATCGCGATCAAAGCCTTAGAAAATATGTTGCCTCTATCTAAGTTGACGGAAATAGCAGCTTGCATTGAAGCCACAATTCCATTTCGTCCACAATTAGACTCAGGTTTAACTTGTTCTGACTTACTATTTGGGCGATTAGTTAATGCTAATGAAGAATTTCAATTTGGGTGGGGTGATCAAGAAATCGCTGAAATCGTCAAGAGGACAGTACGTCTATCTAATCGTGATGTAGAAAACTTTGCCAGTCCTAAGCCATCGCGATTTCTTGACAATACTTGGAACTTAATTCCAGAGACTAACCATGATCTAAAAAATGTCAACTCCTATAGTGTGCATGGCTATCGAGTTTCTATTCAAAAAATGGAAGGATTTATGAACTTCCTTTCACCTGAAATCGTTTTTCGTCGCTATCGCAATGAACCAGATGATAAAACATATTACAAGTTACTTGCCCAAACTCAGTACAATCTAGAAGTATCAAGATTGTATTTAGGAACAAAACTAACTTCGATCGCGATTTTAGAAGCACTATCATTTCGGATTGGGCATGATATTTCCCTTTCTACAATGATGGGAGAACTACCTGTCCCCGGAAAAACTGTGATGGGATTAGGACAATTATTACCACCAATTACTACGCCTCACCAACCTTCAAATCCTATCGAAGTTGAAGTTTTGGAACTTTTAGACAAAGGACGAAAAGTTGATTCTAGTTACGATGTGAAAAATTCACCTGTAGCAACTTTTATGGTGAAATCAATTGGCTTTCCAGAAATGCAACGCATGTTAAATCTATCTAAGGAATTTTTTAAGGGCAACTTAACTTCTGAAGATCTACTTGCCAGCTGCGATCCTTACGTAATGTCCATGATCAAGAGTGCTGTTCTAGAGCTATTTGACTCTCGCAAAGCTGCTCTTTCTCAATAAACCAAAAAAAAGTAGCGGCGCGAAGCGCCGCTACTTTTTAGAGCTTAAGCAGGTACAACAAATGCATATTCTGAGACGATTTTGCCAGCAATGATATGTTCTTGCAGTACTTTCTCTAGCACCTCAACTGTTGCAGAATGATACCAAACGCCATCAGGATAGACCAGTAAAATTGGACCGCGATCGCATACCCGCAAGCAATTAGTTTTGGTGCGAAATACTTTGACTTCGAGATCCAGCTCTTTAATTCGACGTTTGAGATAGTCCCATGCTTGCAAACCAACTTCTTTTTGACAGCAGAGCGGTTTAGTCTGGTCAGCACATAAAAATAAATGCTTTTCGATCTGAGGAATTGATAATTGCTGAGCGCGATTTGCTAATTGTTGACGAATCAAATAGAGGTCTGGTAGCTCTTGATCTGATTCAGTAACATCTGGAGGAACAATTTCTGGATTTACTGCCATATAAAGAAGAGGGGCAAATAATAATTTATTTTCCCCTCTTCTTTATATGGAGAGGGGCTAGGAGAGATTTTGCAATTTAAGGATTCAATTCGTTAATAACTTTATCGGTTTTGCGGAATTTTAATTCGGGAGGCGCATCGGGCAAACCTAGTAGATCTCTAATCGCTGAGTCTAGTTCTTCAAAGCCAAATAAACCTTCGCGATCGTAGCTAACCTTGCCTTCACCAGAAATTAGTACTGTTTGCGGTACTGTACCCTTGTAATAGTAAGCTTCGTCGGCTGGAGTGTAGTTATTGTGTTGCAAGTCCAAGCTATCGACAGGAACTGCTATTAGACTAATCGCTTTGCCATAAAATCCTTGAGCTAGGTTAAGGACTGGCGAAAACTTTTTACAATCAGCACTGTCGTCAACATAAAACACGAGCATCGCTGCTCGACCAAGCTCAAGGGATTGAGCTAAGCTAATTCGAGGTGGCACAATGGAGCCATTGCCCCCATAGAGAGCAAAGATATTGCCATCGTAAGTGTCATCCGTAAGTTTTGCTTGCACAGGCTGGGCATCACTCAATACATTTCCCACAAATATACTTAGGCCTATAAAACTTGCGATCGCTACACAAAATATGAAATCAAAAGATCGCTTCAGCCAATTTTTCATTATCTTCAAATATAAATTCTTCTACAGAACACTATAAATGGTTTAGGACTGCTAAAGCATTTGTGGACTTTTGAGGGTTGCGGAAGTGAATCCCTTCGGGGTTTGCTTTCACAACCCATTTAGGATTGCTATAGACATCAAAAATTAAAACCCAGAGGTTAGGGGCGTTGCAAAGCAACGCTCTTAAATCTCTGAGTTTTTCTAAAGCTCAAAGCACCTTATGCATTGCCAAAGCCATGCGCCCGAATCAAATCAAAAAATTCTTTTTTCATCGATGGGTCACTTCGGAAGGAACCACGCACGATGGAGTTAACCATTTTGGTTTCGGGCTCTTTGACTCCACGCCAAGTCATGCACATATGTTGAGCCTTGATCACAAATGCTAAACCTTTAGGCTTAATCAGATTTTCAATTGTATCGGCAACCATGATCGCCGCTTCTTCTTGGATATGCGGACGACTCATCACCCAATCCACGATGCGATTAAATTTGGATATACCAATGACGCGATCGCTTGGGACAATACCAATCCATGCTTGTCCAACAATCGGTACAAAGTGGTGAGAACATGCCGAACGTACTGTAATTGGACCAAGAGTATAGATTTCATCAAGTTCTTTGGCGTTGGGGAAATCTGTAACCTTGGGCATCGGATGATAACGCCCTTTAAACACTTCATCCACATACATCTTGGCTACCCGACGAGCCGTTTCTTTGGTGTTGTGATCATTGGCAGTATCAATAATCAATGAGTCAAAAACACCTTGCAGCTTTCCTTCGATTTCTTTTTTGAGTTCTTCTCGTTCGATATCGCTGATGTGATGGGCGATCGAGTCATTGGCAAAAAAAGGATCGCCAGCCGCAATCACACGATCGCGAATAACTTGCGAAATTGCTTTTCGGGCGGTTAGAGATTCAAGGACTTTGGCGGTTTTTGAATCATTCTCAGATGTGGGACTGACAGGGCGAGAGATACTGATCGTCATGGTGATACTTACTAGATATCCAGTGAATTAACTTAAGGAGGAGGAGGCGAAAAAAATGCGGAAAAAACAGCAAACAAACATAAAAATTTTGTGTTTGAGTCAGATCAAAACTACCAGCATAAAAAGGTGTTTAACTAGCGATTCAAACTATAAAATTTAATATGTTATCCCATATTCGCAGATCTGTGGGAGTTATTGCTTCTCTCAATAGATTGAACTTTTTCAATCGTTATTTAATGTACCTGTATAATTCTAAACTATTCCTTCATGGCTTAGGTGCTTCTGGGTTAAGGTTCAGTTAATTCCATCCATAAGATATAGTGCTTTTCTAGGTTGCCGTACCTTCTAAAACTCGGAGAGATTAGTGGCGCTTTGCGCCACTACTCTCTCTTAAAAAATTCCTGCGTTGGGCATCAGGACAAGATCATTAATCACGGCATCGGCAGGTAGATTGATTAAAGTCATGATCGAGTCAGCTACCGTAGCAGGTCTAAGCATGGCAGCTCGGTTAAAACTAGGTGGCACTTTATCGCCGAGGGTATCCCATAGATGCGTATCAACTGAACCAGGACAGATGGACATAATTTTGATGCCGTGGGGCTGTTCTTCGGCGGCGATCGCCTGTGTCAAACCTAATAGCGCAAATTTACTCGCGCAATATGCACCCCAATTGGGAAACCCTTGCTTGCCTGCGATCGATGCTACGTTAATAATCGTGCCACTTTTTTGCGATCGCATCGTGGGCAATACAGCCTGTAGGCATTGAAATACACTGGTGAGGTTCAGATCAAATAATTTCTGCCATTCGACCAGAGGCATATCAATTAATTCGCCAATATATGCCATACCTGCATTGTTAATTAAAATATCTATACCGCCCATATCCTCAACGATTACCCGCATCTTTGTGGCAACTTCAGAAATATCACCTAAGTCAATCCCATAGCTTTTGGCATTAGTACCTGCGGGTAATTCGCTCAGAATATGCTCAGGATTGCGACTGACGAGGCTCACCTGTGCGCCCGCTTTTAATAGTCTCAGAGCCACTTCTTTGCCAATACCACTACTTGCCCCTGTAACGATCGCTTTTCTACCTGTTAATTTAGCTGATACTGTATCTGTCATGATTTAAATTGTTTTCCTTTAGTCTATGTCAAAATTCGGTAGTCCTAAAAAGGAAAGGATTTATT
>JBJTVM010000374.1:0-3541 GCA_046081205.1 Pseudanabaena sp.
CTCTAAGGATTCTTGACGGAGCTTTTTAATAAACTCTGAACGTTTGGTATCTTCCCCTGTATTCTCAAATTGGGTGAGTAATTCTTGCAGATATTCAATTTCTTTGGGATCAACAGGTTCCATAAAGGATTCTAGACCTTCGATGATTGCATCATCGGCATCGTCTAAGTCGCTGTAGTCATCATCGGCTAATAGATTTCCCTGTTGGGTTAGCAGACACTCTAACCTGCGCTGTAAGGATTTCTCGATCGCATAGAAAGAACTGGTGAGACGCTTGCGGTAAAGGGTCATCAAGAAGCCCAAGGCTTTACGGTTTTCCTTTTGAGCAAGGCGATAAAAATGACGGACATAATCGCTGACGGCTTGATATAGCAGAACTTCACGATTTGGCTCAAGGACGATCGCATTATCAAAGACTTCTCTAACGGGGACATCTTGATCCAAAAAGCCGCGTTTGTAATATTCCCGCAAGGTGTCACGAGTATGCCGAAACATCAGATCTTTGATTGGTGTATTTGCCCCTAAAAACTGTTTAGAAGCTTTGATGAAATGATCGTTCGCTAGATATTTTTGCGGTGATGTAATCTTCTGCCCACTTTGCCATACATCTTCAATCTGACAAGCCAAGAGGCGATCGCTACTTTCTAAAGCTCTCTGAATTTTTGGGCAAGGCTGACCACCTGTAGCAAAGTAATCGACAGACATGATTTGCCAAAAGTTGAGATTGTGCTGATCGGCGGGTTCGGCGAGGGTGGCGAAGTAATCACAGAAAGCTTCGGGCGATCGCCAACGTCCCTCTAGACCTATGAGCTTGAGTAGGTCAAACATTTCGATCGCATCGATTTGCATTGGTGTCGCTGATAGCAATAGGAGAGCTTGGGTAATCGCTCTCAGCCGATCCATGAGTTCTAATAAGCGGTTAGGTGTTTCTTTTCGGTTTTGTGGACTTTTGCGCCTTGCATGGTGCGCTTCGTCTAATACCACTAAGTCCCAAGGTTCGGCTGAGAGTAACTCTTGCATTCGCTCTTTGCGCCGCACGAGATGACTAGACGCAAGGACTAGGTTCTGCTGATTCCAAGGATTGCCTGTAATGGTGACTGATTGTTTGTAAGGATCGACTAGTTCATTTTTGCCATACGACCAGAAATGCAAATTAAACTTTTCCCGCATTTCTTCTTGCCATTGCGGTTGGACGCTGGCAGGAGCGAGGATTAACACTCGTTTTACTTTTTTCGATAGTAGTAAGTAACGTAATACCAAACCTGTCTCAATGGTTTTACCTAAACCAACTTCATCGGCAATCAGGGCATTGCGGGGAAACTCGGTAGCCATGCGGCGCAGGATTTTCATTTGGTGCGCCCAAGGCTTGACGGGAGTGGATTTTACGGAGAAGTCGAGGCATCCTGCATGGTTATGGATATTTGCAAGTTGGGCAAATTGTTCCCGTTCTGCTTGTAGTTCTGCCTCAGAGATTTCGATTTCTATTTGAGGTGGTGTAGGTTCTTCGGTAGGAAGTTCTAACATTTCTGGCTTTGGCGCGATCGCCCGTTCATCAAATTCCGCTTGGCGATTCCAGTCGGGCTTTTGGGTGGGAGCATAGCGCAATAGCTTTTGTTTTATGGCGGTGGGGATTTCAAATACGCGCACATTGGGGAGTTCGTCATGCCATAGGCGTTCAAAGCGATCGCACTCATGTTGTACCCGTTCTAAATCTCTGCCTCCATCCCATGAAAAGAAAACGTGAAAGGATTCGCGATTGGCTTGCCAACCGCCGATAGATTCATTGTTAGAGCCATTAAAGGCAAGGCGATCGCCACTGGCATCGGTGATAATGCCCACTTTTTCATGAAACAGATGTTGCGGATCGAGAACGCGATCGCTGGATTCGGGTAAGCCGCTTGGTTTGAGGGGAATGGCAATGCGAATGTCCAGATATTGATTGGCAATTAACCAACCCAGGATTTCAAAATGCTTAAGTTGAGCGAAGTTACTCGGTGGAGTGAGGTCAGTATCTAGTCGGCTGGTTAAGGCATCTCGCAAGGCGTAACCCTGTTGGACTGCTTGGAGGTCTTCGGGAGAAAATTGGCAGCCCATGATTAGGCGCATTCTGCCTTGATTTTCCAGTAATGCACCGATGCCTCTGGCTACACGACTGAGAATGCTGCTATTAAAAAATCCTGCTTTGCGATCGTATTGCAGAGCGCATTCGAGGGCAGGAATATAGAAGTCTGTGATTAGGTTGTCTTCATCGCTGCCATAGCCGATTTTCCAATGGCGATCGCTTAGTCTTTTACTCATAGGGCTAGATTTTTCGCGCATTCTTGGAAAATGTAGTGCAATGCTCCCAACACGATCGCCATATCATTAATTGCGTATAAAGAAGTTTCGTAAACGATGTTTTGACTGTCTAATTTGTAATATTTCCAGCCTTCACCATTGGTAACTATGCCCAACACATCGATCACTCTGCCAAGTTGCTTATTTTGCCATTGACAAGCTTGCATTTCTACTAAGCATTGGGCTAATCCCTGTTCAAAGTCGTCTTTTTTTGCCTCCACCACACAGGCAAATGGTGCTTCTAAATAACCTTTGTTTTCGGCAATTACATAATCAGCATTACCAATTAAAACATCACTTTCAATTTTGCCGCCTTTCCAGATTTTAAGGCTTTCAACACCTTCCAGTGCTTCATCACAAAAGGCATCGATCAACAGTTTCTTAGATTCTTCGTAGGAATTAAGATCAAATTTACGATGCAATCTTTCTAGATGTTTAATAAAAAAATCACTGGGTGCAAGCGGTTCTATGGGCAATGTCCAAGGTGTTAGAGTTTTGATGCCAAGTTGTTTGTATGCTTCAGCCATGCTGAAACTAGAAAAGCTTTTCTTTTTGGATTTTGGAATTTTAACTGTTGCCATAATCTAGTCCTCCTCTGATTCTGTTGTATCAAAATCTAAGCCCATCTGACCGCCTGTAAAGTCAATCTCAGGCTGCACATAACTAACCTTGGCTTTAATCTCATCCATCGCTAGCCAGAGGTCGGCTAGGGCTTTTTCTTCGGGGATGCGTTTGCGTGGATCGCTGATGTGGGGGATGACGCGCAGGGCGACTTCCCAAGCTCGCATAAACATATCGTTGCTGAGTAAGCCTGTGGCTTTGATGAAGCGGCGGACGGGTTCGATGGTTTGTTCTTCGAGGTAGATGGCGGTGATGGCGTGCAGTCCGTCGATGAGGTAACGGGCGGAAAATTCGTTATCAACGAGGGAGAAGGCGTGTTTTTTGTAGCGTTGTTCGGGGCTGAGGAGTTTGCAAGTGCCGCTTTTGATGTCGAGGAGTTTGTAGGTTTTGCTGAGGTCGGCAACGTTGAAGCCGCCAACGGCGAGGGCAAGCTGTCGGGCATCGTCAAAGGGAAATTCACGGGCTTGGAAGGCATCCCATGCGAGGAAATACCATTGGGTGAGGGGGTCAAAGCCTGCGGTGTCGGTTTGGACGAGTTTGCGGAAACGGTAACTGGCGACGGCTTTGCGGGCTTCGGCAAAGG
>JBJTVM010000375.1:0-8523 GCA_046081205.1 Pseudanabaena sp.
TCTTCTTAAGTAGCAGCAGCTATAAAACTTCTGAGTTCTTTGATATAATTCATAATATTAAAGCAGGAAATGGCGCAGCTATTTTCTGCTTTCAAAACCCCTACAGGGTTTAGTTTTTAATTCACAGAAGTGTGGTCATACTTCTGTGAATTGGTATAATTAGGAATGTACAAGGAAATAAGGAAGCAAATTGTTTGTGGCGCAGCTTCGCCGCGCCACAAACAATTTGCTTCCTTCCTTAGAACGAGTTAGCAGGCAACTTATGTATCGACTCAAGTATCCAACTGAACAAAGCGATCCACCACTTTCGCCGAGAGAGACATTGCCAACAATGTATGACTTGCCTAGCGAAAATCATGAGGAGAAAGGGGTGGATCAATTTCATAGTTTTCAGTCTGAGCTTTTATGGCTCACATTTTGCCCTGCAAACTACAAGAGCGATCGCATATTTAGCGCCAGTGATCTCAATCTTTACTACGATGTCCATCACCAAAATTGGTATAAGCGCCCTGATTGGTTCGGTGTAGTTGGTGTCCCCAAACTTTATGATGATCAAGATCTGCGGCTAAGTTATGTGATTTGGCAAGAAGGAGTTAGTCCGCATATCGTTGTGGAACTACTATCACCCAGTACTGAAAAAGAAGATTTAGGCGAATCCCGCCCAAGAGAACAGATTTATCAAAATGGCAATGCCGATAAGCCTCCATCTAAATGGGAAGTGTATGAAAAGATTTTGCGAATCCCTTACTATGTGATATTTAGCCGCTATACAGATCAGATGCGGGTATTTACATTACAAAGCGATCGTTATATAGAAAAAGATCTCACAGAGCCAAAGGTATGGATGCCTGAAATTGAGTTGGGAATTGGTCTATGGGAAGGTGAATATAAAGGGATTAATCGCCTGTGGTTGCGTTTTTATGATGCTGATGACAATTGGATCTTGACTGAAGCGGAACTTGCCAAGCAAGAAACTGCATTAGCGAAACTAAGGACTGAATATCTAGAACAACGCTTACGAGAGTTAGGGATAGAACCCTAAGGAATTGCTGACTTAGCTATTTAGGACTTACGCACATAAGAGCGTGTTTGAGTTTTTAGCCCGCACTTGTATGCAGGGCTTCTAAGAATCTCTCTCCTGCGAGTTTCACTAGTTCTTGAACTCGAATTAATGGAATATTCTGCGATCGCGCCAACTTCGCACAGTCGTCATATTCTGGCTGAACTGTCCAAAAGTCATCACGCCATGCAATTTTGACCCTTGCTTTACCATATTCTGTTTCAACTTCGTGAATTTCTCGATAGAGAATTTTGCGCTCCTGTAATCGATATCTAATGCCGAGAGTGCTAGTTTCCCGAAACAGAATTTGCTCACAAATGCTTTGGCGATCGCAGGGACAAATAACCGTAATTAACGTTCCATTGCGCGATTTCTTCATGCCAATTGCTTGGGTATAAACTTCTAACGCACCATTTTGCAATAATTGCTCCATGGTGTAGGCGATCGCCTGTGCAGTCATGTCATCAACTTGAGTTTCTAAAACAGCAATGGTTTCAACAGTTTGCAGAGATTCATTCCTAACGGAGTGAATCTCTGCAAGGTTTAGACTTTTTTTTTGCTCTTACCAATCCATAGTCGCAAAACATTAGGAATTTCTAAATCCTGTGTACCTGCACCTAGTCCTACTTTTTTGATTTTCATTAAAGGAACTTCACCAAACTTTTCACAAAGAGTTACAGCGATCGCTGCCCCCGTGGGTGTGACTAATTCCTTACGAATACCATTATCAAACGTAGTCACCCCATGCATTTCCCACAATTTCAATGTAGCAGGTGCTGGCACTGGCATTTTGCCATGATCGCAATTTACATATCCCCCACCCGCAGGCAAAGCTGAGCAATAGATTTTGTCAACTTCTAACCATGCAAATCCTGCACAGGTACAGACAATATCAATGATCGCATCGATCGCCCCTACTTCATGAAAATGTACTGCTTCAGGTGCAATGCCATGTACTGCTCCTTCCGCGATCGCTAGCTCTTTAAATGTTGCTAAACTCCAAACTTCAACCTGTTTAGGTAATTTAGCATCACGAATAATCTTCTCAATATCGGGTAAGTGCCGATGAACTGGATGGGAATGTGGTTTATGGGAATGCTCATGGCTATGGGAATCATGATTATGTGCCTCATCGCTATGGGAATGACCATGATCAGCGTGAGAATGAGTCTGTTCAGGTTCGACAGTGGGTGGCTCAGCACTACTATAGTTTAATAATTCGACATGCAGTTTTGTAGCTGCGATCCCACCTCGATGAACTGATTCTGTCCATAACTTAACTTCGCGATCGAGTCCTAATTGATGAACAATATTTTGCAGATATTCTAAAGGTACACCTGCACTCACCATCGCACCTAAGCACATGTCGCCTGCAATTCCTGTCGGACAATCCAAATATGCAACGATTCCCATACTAAGCCTTACGGAATTTATAAAAATAACCTGCAACCGAATCCTAACATTTCGCAACCCCAAAAAGCTTAAGGCGGCACTTCGCGCCGCCTTAAGCTTTTTGGGGTTTATGTCCTAAGTATTGCGAACCTTATGCTATAACAGCATTATTTCGGTGAAAACCCAATCACTCCCTGAAAATTTGCACCTGTCCAAATAGTACTTTCAATAACTACATCAGTTAGATTAGCATTAGCCAGATTTGCATTTTCTAAGTTAGTTCCAACTAAGCTAGCACCACTCAAATCCGCTCCCCCTAAATAAGCATTTTGTAAACCTGCGATCGCAAAATTTGCTTTCTTAAGAATTGCCATACTTAGATCTACTTCCTGCATTTCCGCATGACGAAATTTCGTTTCGATACAAGTTGTCTGTGACAAAATAGCTCTGTACATATAAGCTTGGCTGAAATCAGCATTGCTGAGATTAGCTTTGGTAAAATTAGCCATGCTTAGAGAAGCATCATTCAAAAATGTGTTATTTAGCTCGGCTCCAACTAGTTGCGCTCCACTTAAAATTGCACCACCTAAATTCGCATTGTTTAAAATCGCCTTATTTAAAATTGCCTCACTAAAATTTGCCATTAGACATCCCGCCATACTAATATCAGCAAAATCAAGGGATGCGCCACACAAATTGGCACGAGTTAACAATGCACCTCTTAATTTGGTTCGATTTAGTTTGGCTTTACTTAAGTTGACATTGCTTAAGTTTGCGCCACTAAAGTCAGTGTTTTGAAGATTTGCACCACTAAGATTTGCACCACTGAGATTTGCCTTTTTAAAACTCTCATCACTCAGATTTACACCACGTAAATCTGTACCACTAAGATTAGCGATGCCAAGATTTATGCCTCTCAGTCCTAGCGATCGCAGATCTGTATTAGAGAGATTGACATCTTGGAGATTTGCTTGACTAAAGTTAACTTGCTTGAGAGTTGTACCACTCAAATTCGCTCCCTTCAGATTTGCATTTACAAAGGCTGCCTCAGTTAAGTTTGCGCCCGATAGATCTGCTTGGGTCAAATCTGTTTTACTCAAGTTAGCTTTACTTAAGTTTACTTTAGACAGATTTGCGCCACCTAGCTTCAAACCTGATAAGTCCGCTTTTTGCAGATCGATCTCGTCAGGCTGAGTTTTTTCGCGCCAAGCATTCCAATGCTCAGCACCATCTTTAATATGTCGAACAATCCTTAGATCAGCCAAGATGATTTAGTTACTTAAATTGATGTTTAGAGATAATTCTAATTTAAGCTGTTTCATTAAATAAATCTACACAAGCTAAATTGCTGAGTCGATCGCAGTTTTAGCATTGCGTTGCCAGCGATCGCGTTTAATTCTTCTCAAAGCCGAGCCTGTAAAATGCTGATCCCATTCCTGATCAGTCATGTTTAACAATGCTTCTAGTGGAGGATCGATATTGTGAGGGAAAGGCTGAAAATCTGTTTCCAAAGTTTCTTGAGCAAAGCGCTGATTCCAAGGACAAACGTCTTGGCAAACATCACAACCCGCCACCCAGTTTTGTAAATTAGTGGCGATCGCATCAGGGATTTGGGCGGCTTTATTTTCAATCGTATGAAAAGCAATACAGCGATTAGCATCAACCACAAAGGGTTGCGCGATCGCCCCCGTTGGGCAGGCATCAATGCAGCGCGTGCAAGTCCCACAATGTTCTGTGTGTGGGCGATCGGGTTCTAATTCTAAATTAGTTAACACTTCTCCCAAAAATAACCAAGAGCCATAGTCTCGCGTAATTACATTGCTATGCTTGCCAATCCAACCGATCCCCGCTCTCTGAGCAAAGGCTTTTTCCGCGATTGGGCCAGTATCTACATAATAACGAGTCTGAATATTCTCCCCTTGAGTATTTAACCAAGTTGCCAAAGCTTTCAGCTTTTTGGTTAAAACCTTGTGGTAGTCACGCCCCCAGCCATAGCGGGAAATTTTGCCAACATTGCGATCGCGAGAATGCTGATTTGGTGTGTAGTAATTTAACGCCACACAGATTACTGACTTTACTCCTTCCATTACCTGTGAGATATCTTGCCGCTTAGGATTGGTCATCCAGTCCATATCGGCTTGATATCCTAATGCTAGCCATGACTGCAAACGTTCCGCCTCAATGCCAGATTCAGCTTTAGCTATGCCAACCTTGCTAAAACCGAGAGCGATCGCTTGTTGTTGGATCGCTAATTTAAGTTCTGCTTGCAATAATGTTTTCATAAGGCTAGTACAGCCTGTTGAGGCTTTAAGTAATACAGCAGAATTTTTGAAAGCGGCGCAAAGCGCCACTTTCAAAAATTCTGCTGAGATTTAATTTAGCGCAAAGCGTTGTAACATATGCAGGCAAAGCAATACCTATATTATTGACCACCACCTAACCAACCAAAAAAACCACCTTTTTTGCCATCCTTAGCTTTTGGATCTGTCTTTGTCTGGCTATTATTACCACCAGTATTATTTCCGCCAGCATTATTACCACTTACTTGGTCAATATATTGCTTAGCTATTGGTTCATCAGGATTTAGTTTCAACGCTTGCTGAAAGCTCACTTTAGCCATACCTGATAACTTTTGATTCATATAGACAAATCCCAACAAAGCATGACATTTGCTATTGTTACAATCAAGTTGAATCGCATTCCGTAGTTCCTTTAAAGCTGAAGCCCATAACTTCTGGTTGATATAGTTTTCCGCTTGACGGATATATTGATTAAGCGAACCACCAGCAGCATTATTTTGATTACTAGCTTGATTTTTATTAGCAGTTTGATTGGCATTTTTTTCTGCATTCGCCGCAGTATTAGATGAGCTGCTGTTGTTACTCAATGGCGCTTGAGACTCGCTCCGCATTTGATAGCTACTGCCTGCACTATTGGGGTAAGCTGAACCTGCTCTATTAGTTCCTGCTTTGTTAGCACCCGTGTTGCTAGTAGAACTTGCTGAACTTGCTCTATTAACGGATGTACTATTGATACCTGTGTTACCTTGAATGCGTGTTTCATCAGTGCTAACAGGCCTTGTTGGTGGCGTATAAGCAGGACTAGAACTTATAGTCGGTGTGCTTGGTGCTTGGTTGTAGCCCTCTTGTAGCAGGATATGCACTAAATTAAGTTCGCTTAATAAGCCAATCTGTTCTAAGGCTTTGCCAAGATCTTGATACTGAACTTTGGCTATTTCATTGATTGTCTGTTCATAGTTAACCTCCCTCAAGGAAACTAAGTATTTTTGGGCAATGTCTGATTGTGGTAAAAATTTTTGATTACGCTTCATTAAGCGCTTGCCAAGCAATTTGAGAATTGCCGAATATTCTGTCCTCTCTGGCTCTTGAGATAGGACATTGTAGGCAGGATTAACTAATTTGGATAAATATTGTGTAGCTACTTGCTTTTCAGAATGAGATCGTCCATGAATATCAGGATGTAGACACTTGGCAATTAGAAGGTATCGTCTACGCACAAGGGAAGAATCTGCTGTTAATGGTAAGCCCAATACAGCATAGTAATCATTAAAGTCATATTGACCGATGCCGCGATCTATACGAAATGTTCTTGGGGTTTCCACTATCTATCCTCTGCGTTGCTCTACCCAAACAAGATCTTTCAGATTTCAAAAGATTCTAAACTAGATAAGTAATAATAGCTTACCCATTACTAATACAGGTGAGATCGCAATAATCACATATTTTCTATAAAATATAATCCAAAGGGTTAATACGCTCCTCACCATTTGCATAAAGCAACCTATAAGCTGGCTAAAACTTGTTTTGCGGTTTGAATTTGCTCACTACTAAAACCTGCTTCGCTAAGAAAGTTTAAAAATTCAGGACTACGATATCGAGAATCCACACCGATCGCCTCTCGAAAAGTCTTCTTTGCCCTAGTTTGATCACCAGATGTCCATTGGGCGATCGCACTAGCTACAAAGGGATGGGGATTACTTGGTTCTAGTTCAATTGCTTTTTGAGCATAGGCGATCGCTAGATCATATTGTTGTAAACGTTGATAAGCCAAGCTGAGATTGTAATGGGCGATTTCGTTGTCAGCTTTGAGCATCGCCGCCCAAGTGTGTAGGACTACAGATTGCGATAAATCGCCACGCACTAAATAAACAATGCCGATCGCATTAAATGCTTGCAGTGATGTTGGTGATAAATAAATTGCTTCCCACAATGAAGTAGCAGCTTCATCATGTTTTTTGGCAAGGTGTTGTGTCCAGCCGAGGATAATACGCCCATCCAGATTTCGAGGATCGAGGGTGACTGATTTTTGCAAAGCGGCGATCGCTTCATCAAACCGTTCTTGCTGACGATAGGCAAGCCCCATTTGCCGATATTCATCAGCAGCACGTTTGTCGGCTGGGGTAGTTTTGAGTGGCTTAGATAAATTGGCTTTAGTATTAATCGCGATCGCAGGTAATACTGACATGATGCTTGTGAGTAGTACACACAAATTCAAACAGACCAAGATTTTTGGCGATCGTTTCAAGACAAACTTCCTGTTGGTTATACAAAAAAGTGGCAATTCTAATTATGAAAATGGTTTTGTTGTTATGTTATACCAAAGCACAAAATGGCTACGCCATTTTGTGCTTTCAAAATCCTTACAGGGTTTGAGGTTTAATTCACAGAAGTGTAGCTACACTTCTGTGAATTGGTATTAAGACAAAAAAAGAGAAGCGGCGCAAAGCGCCGCCTCTCCTTTTTTAATAAAAATGCAAAAGGCTCGCTTTGCGAGCCTTTTGCATTATTTGCTTGCGCTAACTTGCCTATAAGCCCTTGAAACCAGTTGATCGTTAACGAAAGTAGCATTCATACTTAAATCAGGACTTGACCAACTGATCACCACTGCGCGATCGCCAAACTTGCGATCAATGCCCAAAGGCTTCCCTTCAGATCCCAAAATATTTACCACTTGGTTATAACGCATTCCCCGACTCAAACAGACATAGTTTTTGAGATTTACCGCAGGATTACCACAACGATATTGGGCATTGGTCATATTGCTGTCATGATGTTGCTTGGGTAGAAGTGCCAAATTAAATGATGGTCCAGACAGAGCCTCAATCAGCCACAAAGCGGCTATGACCATCACTCCAACAATTAGCAAATCCTCAATTACCGATCGCACCAAATTTCGTTGATGGCGACGTTTGATTTGCTGAGCTTTTTCTTTAGTCCAAGTTTCCCAAGGGAAAGTATCAACCCATTGGATCGTGTCATTAAACTTAGCGATCGCATTGATTCGCACTGCATCCAATGCACCTCTGGGATCGCGAATTGTAATACGGCTAACTGTACGAGCCGCTTCGAGTGTTTTAGGATCGGTTAACCAGCCACGAAAACGGCGGACAATGTTGCCAATTTTCGATTTGCCCTTAACTAGAGAACTTGCTTGCACATTGCGCACAGGCATCCTCTTAGCATCATTACGCACAAGAGCATTTTGAGGTAATGGTGCTGGAGCAGCGATCAAGCGAATGTCTCGACCCTGTGTTAAAAATGGCGCTGCTTCCCCAATCACATAAAATTCCCATTCAATCCGCCGCACCCCAATTAATTGTAGGCGGTTGAAATATCGATCAATACTTTGTGTAAATTCGTTTAGGCGATCGCGATCGGCTTCAGAAGCAATCAGGGTAAAAGCAATGGATAGAACTTGCTGCTCAAACTTAAATTCTGTTTGCTCAGCAGCCACTAGATCCATATAATCGGAAGCAAGGCTGGTCAGAACATGCTGCAATTTCTGCCAAGCTTGTCTATCTTCAAGATTTAATCGCACTGCTTTCATGATTTATCCTCATCTTAGACCTTAACTAGGTCTCATCGTCTGTGGCAACTTTTTTGAATATATGGTTGCTCTGTTTGTAACAAGCAAGATGTTACCCAAACGCATCTATTTTTTTAACATGCGTAAAAAAGATCGTGATATCGCCATCCTAAATGGCTTGTAGAGTCACACCCTATTAGGGTGTGCTTCCCACAAATCATAAAAAACTACAAAAACCCAAATAA
>JBJTVM010000376.1:0-11056 GCA_046081205.1 Pseudanabaena sp.
ATCGTAATTTAGAAAGAAGCAGCGATCGACGTAATCAGCAAACTGATCTTATTTCTCAGAGATCTTGGTGGTTTAAGGGCGTGACGTTCGTGATCGCTTGTTTGCTTGTGACTTGTTTATCGATGATATCGGCGATCGCGCCAAGTATGGCTGCTTTACCAACCAAAAGTGCGATCAAAGATCCCCGCATTATCTTGAGAAATGCTCTGCCGATTGATAGTGAAGTGCTACGCGATGTCCAACGCACATTGGAGCAAATGCCTCGTCAAGCCAATTTAAAACGCTGGAGCAATCTCAAAAAAGATATTGAAACAATTACACAAACCTTGACTCAAAATCAGTCACAGTTGATTGCTGAAGTTAGCAGCGATCGCCAAGGATTAGTAACTGAACATTTGGCGAGCTTAGCAACGGCTCTTGTGCCTTTACAGGAAGCGATCGCCATCAAAGATCGCAACAGTGTTAAGGCTCTATCGGAAAAAGCTTTAGATTACGTCGGTCTAGTAGAAGCCGACTTTATTCAAGCCTTCCCCTTTGAAGTTCCTGCCAAATATGCCAATCTTCCCCAACTCAAGGGTCGCGCTCTAGTCGAACTATCGACAGAAAAAGGAAATGCTACGATTACGGTCGATGGCTATAATGCGCCAGTCAATGCAGGTCAATTTGTGGATCTTGTGCAGAAAGGCTTTTACGATGGGCTGACCTTCACGCGAGCAGATGAAAACTATTACTTGCAGACAGGCGATCCCGTTGGACCATCCGACGGCTACATCGATCCCAAAACCAAAAAATATCGTACAGTGCCGATCGAGGTGCGTCTACCCGATCAAAAGGTTCCCACCTACGGCAAAACCTTTGAAGAACAAGGCTTGTCGGGAACAATACCTGTACTACCTTTTGCCGCCTTCGGGACTGTGGCGATGGCGCATCCCAATGATGATCCTAATGCGGGTTCATCTCAGTTTTTCATCTACCTATTTGAATCAGAACTAACTCCCGCTGGCTTGAATTTACTTGATGGCAACTACACTGTTTTTGGGTATGTCATCGATGGCAAGGAAACTTTAGATAAACTAAGGCTAGGGGACAAAATTTTGTCCGCTCGTGTCATCAGTGGCATTGAAAATTTAACTAATTAGTATGTGGCGCTTTGCCCACATACTAATATCACAACCAAAGGAAAATTAATTTAATGGGTACTCCCCGCGACGAACCGTACATTTTGAGCTTACCAACTCCTAGTAGTGCCATCAGTTTGGCGGGAACAAGGGAGGAAAATCTCAAAACACTTGCAGAACTGACCAATGTACGGCTTGTATTGCGGGGACAAGACCTCTTAATCGATGGCACTACTGAGCAAATTAGTCTGGTTGAGCAAGTGGTTAAGGCTCTAAAGCCTCTGTGGTCACAGGAGAAAACGATCGCTGCCGTAGATATACGCGCTGCCCTTGAAGCGATCGCTGAGGAACGCTCTGGAGAATGGCGAGATCGAGCGACAATATCCCGTAATAAACGCGGAGACTCGGTGCAGCCGCGCACTTATCGTCAGCAACAATATGTACAGGCGATGGAAAGCCACGATCTGATTTTTGGGGTTGGTCCTGCGGGTACTGGCAAAACCTATCTCGCAGCTGTTGCTGCGGTTAGTGCTTTACAGAGCAACAAATTTGAGCGAATTATCCTGACCCGTCCTGCCGTCGAAGCAGGGGAAAGTCTGGGATTCCTCCCTGGAGACTTACAGCAAAAGATTGACCCCTATCTGCGTCCTCTCTATGATGCAATGCACGAAATGATCGGGGCAGAAAAAGTCCCGCAATTAATGGAGCGCGGCATTATCGAAGTTGCACCCCTTGCCTATATGCGTGGGCGCACCCTTAGTAACTCGTTCATCATCGTAGATGAGGCACAAAATACAACCGCCGCACAAATGAAGATGGTTTTAACTAGACTAGGGTTTAAATCGCGCATGGTGGTAACGGGCGATATTACCCAGATCGATTTGCCTCGTCATCAAAAGTCGGGTTTGATCATCGCCATGAATATTTTGAAAGGCGTTCAAGGTGTTTCCTTTAATCTGTTCGATAAGAATGATGTAGTGCGCCATCCTCTAGTGCATAACATCATCGCTGCCTATGAAAATGCAGAAGCAGATTAGGAAAAAAGGGTTGCTAAGCAACCCTTTTTTCCTAAATTAAAACTATTCTCACAAACCAATGGCTGAAGATATTCAAATTACTGTCAAACTATTTGCAATTTTTCAAGAAGTGCTCGCTACTGATGAGCTGCAAATTAATTTGGAGTCAGGTACGTCGGTATCAACAATATTCGATCGCCTTGTGAGCCAATACCCTCATTTAGATAAATGGCGATCGCTCACTCGCTATGCAGTTAACCTAAATTTTGCTGATCCCCAGACAATTCTAAAAAATGGTGATGAGGTCGCACTGATTCCCCCTGTGAGTGGTGGATAGCATCGATCCACCCTCATGCTTAACCTTGGCTAGACCAGTCAAGCAAACCACTAAACTGGTGCAAGTCAATAAAACTAAGCTGTAACAAAATCATCAGCAAGGGACCTTCTTGTCGTTCTTGCCAACGTTTGGCAACCGCCAACTGCTCACGGTCAACGAAAGACAACTCTAGCAGGTGTCTCTCTAAATCTTCTTGGCGACTAGCGATCACATATGTCTGGGAGTGATAACTCATTGAGATCAAATAACTAATTACTTAAGCAATTTGGATTAATAGCGTAGCGCACCTTATCACATCTATCAACGCCAGTCAAAAAAATTTTTTTGATAAGAGGCCTTACGAAGCTATATATCTTACCTTTTTGAATTTGTCTGACGAATATTTCAAAAAGTTTCTACAAAATTCAACTGATATAAGCTCTCAAAGCGCATAATAAGTTTAGTAAATCTCTTAAAATTGGTAATCTTTTTCTAGATTGCTTCACTCTTGTTTTGGACGCTTCTAAATAATTTGCAGTGCTTTAACAAAACTTCCCTACATGGACAATCCCAAAGTTTCTGAAGAAATATCCACTAAAGACTGGCAAACGATCCAGCAAGAAGTAAAAGAATTACGAAGGTCAGTCAGCCAACTTCAGATGGAAAACTGTGATCTCGAAAATTCTCTGTTAACTGCAGTTGAACATGGCGATCTTGTTGAATCGGAACTCTTAGATGTCAACAAAAGATTAAAAAGTGAAATCATTGAACGCAAGATGGCTCAGGCCACCTTGCAATCAATTTTAGAAATTGTCTATCGTGATAAAAGCGATCTCGAAATCATGTTGATGACCACTACCGAACATGGTGATGCGATCGAGTACGAGCAGTACAATCGTGCTGTTGAAACCATGCGCCAAAGTGAGGAGCAATTTAGAGCGATCGCTGAATCAACTAGTATGGCAATGCTCGTAAGTAGTCTCTCAGATGGGGCAATCACCTACGCCAATACCAGCGCTGGCACAATGCTACAAAGGGAATCCCATGAATTAATGAAGCGCCCAATAAAGGATCTTTACTATTTACCAGCCGAATGGGAGATTTTGCAACAGCAGTTTTTGCTAAACCAAAGGGTACGTGACTATGAAATTCGACTATGCAAAGCAAATCAAGAACCATTATGGGTTCTAGCTTCCCTACACCCACTATGGCTCAAAGGTGAACAAGTCTTATTAAACACTTTCTATGATATTACGTTACTTAAAAAGATAGAAATTGCGCTACGTGAGTCAGAAGCAAAACTTCGAGAGCAGGCTAGCCTCCTAGAGCAGCGTGTTGAAGAAAGGACTCGTGATCTTAAACTTGCTAAAGAGGCTGCCGAGGCAGCAAGTCGCTCCAAAGCAGCATTTTTAGCCAACATGAGTCATGAATTGCGAACTCCTCTGAATGCAATTCTTGGTTTTGCTCAGCTCATGCTCTATGACCAAGAGTTAAATGAGCAACACCAAGCTGACCTACAAACAATTTGCAATAGTGGCAATCATTTGCTAACGATGATCAATGACATTCTAGAAATGTCAAAACTCGAAGCGGGTAGTGTACTTCTCCGTGAAAAGGAGTGTGATCTTTACAATATTGTAGATACGGCAAGAGATATGTTATCTCTTAAAGCCCAAGAGAAATCTTTATCTTTTGATGTCAGCATTCAACCAGATGTGCCAACTTACATTTATACCGATGAAGGAAAGTTACGCCAGATCCTAATTAATTTGATTGGTAATGCGATCAAATTTACAGAAATAGGACATATTCATGTTCGTGTAGATGTGCGTAGTCTGACTGAAGATGTGAAAGCTATAGTTGGACAATACTCAGAGATACCTCGTATCCTCTGTTTTGAAGTTGAAGACACTGGTGCAGGCATATCTGAGGCAGAAATATTAACTTTGTTTCAGCCTTTTGTGCAAACTCATTCTGGTAGGCGATCACAGGAGGGTACTGGGTTAGGGCTATCCATCAGCTACAATTACGTCAAGCTTATGGGTGGACAGATGTCTGTAACTAGTGAAGTAGGGGAAGGTTCCATTTTTCGATTTTACATTCCTGTCAAATCCTTGGATTTATTTAGTTTACATTCTCCCAGTAAATTACCAAACCGCGTGATTGGTATTGAGGGAAATCCAACTTACCGCATTTTAATTGCTGAAGATATCCGTCTAAATCGCCAACTATTAACAAGAATCTTATCGCCCCTAGGATTTGAGATGCGTGAAGTTAGTAATGGTGAAGAGGCGATCGCTATGTTGGAGTCTTGGTCTCCACATTTGATCTGGATGGATGTCAGAATGCCTATATTGAGTGGGCAAGAGGCTGCCTCAACAATTAGGGAAATTGAATCAAGCAGAAATATATCACCATTGCAAAAAGTTAAAATTATTGCTCTAACTGCTAGCTTAATCGACCTTAGAGAAGAAGAATTATTTCTGCAAGGGTTCGATGGATTTTTGGCGAAACCATTTACTGAAGACAAGATTTTTGCCAGAATGGCTGAACATCTGAACTTGAGATATATTTACAGCAATAAATAATACCAAAGCATAAAATGACTACGCCATTTTATGCTTTGGTATAACATGACGTGAATCTGATATAGCCATTTGCGCCGCGCGAAGCGCGGCGCAAATGGAGCAAAATGGTAAAAATTGCTATTCGTCGAATTAACGTTAGCACGACTGAATATAGCTAATAAAAAAGAGGGACTAAGCCCTCTTTTTTATTAGCTCATTTGTGGATTAGACAGAAGCCAAAAATGTTTTCTTGTATTCAGCGATCGCTTCTTTCAAGATTGCCTCAGCATCCTTGGTCAAGGTCTTCTCAGCCTTAACGATTTCAGAATACTTAGGCTTGCTGGTTGCCAAGTAGTTACGCAGACCCTTGTTGAATGCGCCAACCTGTTCTACTTCTAGCTCATCGAGGTAGCCATTAATTGCAGTGTAGATGATCGCAACTTGATCCCATACGGGTAATGGAGAATATTGAGGCTGCTTAAGAATCTCACGAAGACGCTGACCACGAGCAAGCTGTGCTTGAGTGGTTTTATCCAAATCAGACGCAAACTGAGCGAAAGCTACAAGGTCATCGTACTGAGCTAGTTCCAGTTTGATTTTACCTGCAACCTGCTTCATAGCCTTGATTTGTGCAGCAGAGCCAACACGGGATACCGAGATACCAGGGTTGATCGCAGGACGAATACCAGCATTAAACAAGTCAGAAGACAAGAAGATTTGACCGTCGGTAATCGAAATTACGTTGGTCGGAATGTAAGCAGATACGTCACCAGCTTGGGTTTCGATGATTGGCAATGCGGTCATCGAGCCACCACCGAGTTCATCACTCAACTTCGCAGCACGTTCGAGCAAGCGAGAGTGTAAATAGAATACGTCTC
The DNA here is from genome assembly GCA_046081205.1 of Pseudanabaena sp. GTDB lineage: Bacteria > Cyanobacteriota > Cyanobacteriia > Pseudanabaenales > Pseudanabaenaceae > Pseudanabaena. Next base: position 5,896 of record JBJTVM010000376.1, read on the forward strand.
CAGGGTATGCTTCACGACCTGGTGGACGACGGAGCAAGAGAGCCATCTGGCGATAAGCTTGAGCTTGCTTGGACAAGTCATCATATACGATCAAAGTGCCTTTGCCTTTGTACATGAAGTACTCAGCCAATGCTGCACCAGTGTAAGGAGCGAGGTATTGCAAGGTAGCAGGATCGTTGGCGCTTGCCATAACGACGATCGTGTATTCCATTGCGCCACTTTCACGGAGCTTGTTAACTACGTTAGCAACGGTAGAAGCTTTCTGCCCGATCGCTACATATACGCAGATACAATCCAAACCTTTTTGATTGATGATCGTGTCTACGGCAACCGAGGTCTTACCTGTTTGGCGGTCACCAATGATCAATTCGCGTTGACCACGACCAACAGGAATCATCGCGTCGATCGCAGTAATACCAGTTTGCAGAGGTTCAAATACAGATTTACGTCCAATAATGCCAGGAGCAGGAGATTCGATTAAGCGAGATTCAGTTGCTTTGATTTCGCCTTTACCATCAATAGGCTGGGCCAAACCATCAACCACGCGACCAATGAATGCTTCGCCTACAGGAATCTGTGCAATGCGACCAGTTGCTTTTACAGAGCTACCTTCAGCGATTTTGCGACCTTCACCCATCAACACAACACCAACGTTGTCTTCTTCAAGGTTCAGCGCAATGCCGACAGTACCATCTTCAAATTCCAGCAACTCGCCAGCCATGCACTGTTCCAAGCCGTAGACACGAGCGATACCGTCACCGACTTGCAGGACAGTACCAACATTGGAAACTTGCAGCTCTTGGTTATAATTAGCAATTTGCTGCTTGATAATATTGCTTATTTCGTCAGGTCTGATGCTAACCATAGTTGTGTTTTACCAGTTATCAGCGATCGATTTGTTTTTAATATTTTGGGGAATTTAGCTGTTAGCAGTTAGCTATTAGCTTTTGGTAATTGGCTATAGGGAATCGGTAATTACTTTTTCCCTTTTCCTTTTACCTTTTTTCTTCTAAAAGCCTGCGGTTAAGCTGCTTTTTAGTCGGCGAAGTTGTCCACGAATGCTAGCATCTATTACCTGAGAGCCAAATTTGATGATTACACCACCGATCAATTCAGAGTTGATGGTGATGTCAAGTTCGACACTCTTGGCTTTGGTCATTGCTTTGACGCGATCGCGGATGCTATCTTCTTGCGCTCTGCTTAATTTCAGAGCAGTCGTGATTTCAGCGAGAGAAACTTGATCGATTACTCGTAACAGAGCTTTAAACTCTTTTACAATCTCACCCAAGAAGGCAATACGTTTGCGATCTACTAATAGGAGTAAAAAGCTTTTGGTTAAACCGTTAACTGATGAACCAAAAACACTTTCAATCACTCTTTTTTTGACATTTGCATCAATTAGAGGGCTTGCCAAAAGTTGAATGAGTTCAACAGAATCAGCAAGGGTATCACCAATTAAACTAACATCTTTGGCGATCGCATTGAGGCTATTTTGCTCTTGTGCCAAAGAGATCAAAGCATCAGCATAGGGAGCAACAACCGCTTGACTAACAGAGTTAAATTTCATGTTTTCTCCTAGTCAGAACTTAAAAGGGCAATGCTACGGTCAATTAATTCAACTTGAGTAGATTCACTCAAACCGCGATCAAAATAAGCTTGAACATTAGCAAGAGCTTTATCAGCAACTTGCTGACGCAACTGCACAATTACTCGTTCTTGTTCCGTTGCAATCTCTTGATCTGCAGCTTCTCTCAAACGAGTGATATCTGCATCTACTGTTGCCAAAATTAAATCAGCCGCGTTTTTAGCATCAGTTTCAGCTTGTTTACGCAAGTTCTCAGCTTCAGTTTTTGCCTGAGCCAATTTTCCTTGCTGTACTGCTAGCTTATCTGTTGCTTCTTTTTGACGTTTCTCTGCATCACCGATCGCGGACTGGATAGACTCCAAACGATTTGAGAGGATTTTGCCAAGAAAACCTCGGCCTGCATACACCAGAAAAGCTATGACAATTACTAAGTTAATTACATTAGTTTCAAGAATATCGGTATTAAACCCAATTCCTGAAGACTCGCCTGCTTCGCTAGCAAGTAAAACGAAATTGCTAATCATAAAATATTTCTATTACTCAATATCAGCCACAAGCAAGACTGAAGCTATTTAGGATTATGAAAACTAGGATGTTACCAAGTTACCCAAAAGCTTTTCTAAAACTTGGCGACTGAGTGATTCTACTTCCGTATCCAAAGATGCTGTGGCATCTTGCTTTTGTTTCTCGATTTCAGCCTTTGCAGTAGCAACTTTTGTTTTTGCTTCTGCCATGGCTGCATCAATACGTTCGTTGCGAATCTTATTTGCGCTTGCTTGAGCAGTAGCTAAAACGTTTTGAGTGGCTTTACGAGCGTTAGCAAGTTCTTGCTCATATTGCTTTACTGCTAACTCAGCTTTCTCTAAACGCTCTTTTGCTTCAATAATTTGCGTTCTAATATAATCATCACGATCATTGATCGCTTTGCTTAGAGGCTTGAAGAAAATAACGTTGAGAAGTGCCACAAAAACAATGAACTGTACCGCCATTATGGGGAGAGTGGCATTAACATCAAATAATCCACCCTTCTGCTCGACAGCTTCCGCAGCTAGCAGAACAGTTGAGACAAGGTTCAAAAGTATCATAGTTATTTTGCCAAAAGATTCCCAAAAGATTCATTTACCAAGAGTCAATCAGAAGCTAAGAGCAATCTCTCGCTCATAGCTTCTTTTTGATTAACTCTTAAGCAAAAGGATTGGCAAATAATAAGATCAAAGCAATAACCAGACCATAAATCGTTAGAGCTTCCATGAAAGCAAAGCTCAAAAGAAGAGTGCCACGGATTTTGCCTTCTGCTTCGGGCTGACGAGCAATACCTTCAACGGCACGGCTAGCAGCAGTACCTTGTCCGATTCCAGGTCCAACTGCACCAAGACCAACGGCGATACTAGCGGCGATTACTGAAGCTGAGGCTACTACTGGATCAATCATTTTTTCTTACTTTTTTAATTAATTTGCTAGAGAGATGAATTTACAGAATACAAGGGCGAAATACTGGATAAAAACAATCGGGAAATTATAGAAATGAAAAGTCAAATGCGATCTAATGCTCGTGACCTTCATCTCCATGACCTTCCATTGCCTCACCAATGTAAGACGCGGCAAGTGTTGAGAAAATCAGAGCTTGGATTGCGCTGGTAAATAATCCCAAAACCATTAATGGCAAAGGAACAAACAGAGGCACTAGGAGAACCATAACACCAACTACTAACTCATCCGCAAGAATGTTTCCGAAAAGACGGAAGCTTAGGGAGAGAGGTTTGGTAAAGTCTTCTAGAACCCATAAAGGAAGGAGAAACGGTGAAGCTTGGACATATCTGGTAAAAAATTCCAGTCCACGCTTCTTTAATCCCCCATAAAAATAGGCTAGAGAGACTAACAAAGCCAAAGCGACAGTGGTATTAATGTCACCAGTAGGTGCGCCAAGTTCGCCTTCAGGCAGTTTAATTAGTTTCCAAGGAACTAGTGCTCCAGCCCAATTTGATACGAAGATAAACAAGAACAGACTACCAACAAATGGTACCCATTCTCTGTAATGCTTCTCGCCAATTTGGTCTTTGGCAATGCTCTGAACATATTCCAGAGCATATTCCATGAAATTTTGAAAACCTGCAGGAACACGTTGGTCAGCTTTGGCGGTGCTAGATCCGATGATTGCAGCAACAAGTACTACGCCCATTACAATCCAGCTAACGATTAATACTTGACCATGTACCGCTAGGTTACCGAACTGCCAATAAAAGTGTTTGCCCACTTCTAGTGCGGCAAAGCTGTTTTGATGGCTAAAAATTACTGGATCGATCATGTTCGATATGTTACAACCTGTAAGAGGTCAAATCAGCGAGAATTAGACAAACCTGTCAAATCTTGAGCAAGAATAGCTAAAACAGCAAGTTTATAGGTCATAAAGCCAAAAAATGCTGGCAAAACCTGCAATTGTTCTGACTTAGCGGCGACCGCTATTAGAATGACGAATACGCCAAAGCGAGCATAACCGAGACGTTTGGATTGTTTGCCCAAACGATCTACCCCTTTGGCTAGCATCCTAAGATAGATAGCACCGAAGACTGCACCGACAAAATAGCTGAGTGCAATGTTCCATCCATACACCCACAACACAACCAGACCAATAACTAGTCCAGAAATGATGGTTAGTATTATTAGCTTGAACTTAAGACGTTTGTATTCATCCATTCCAGCAGAATCTGATGGAGATGATCTGTCTACAATCGCCTGTGATGCTGTACTGTTTTTTGCGGGAATAATCTTCACTGTTGACTTTTAGCGAAAATTGCTGATTATTTGAGTGAAGAACTGTTATTTGAGATATCACTCAAACAAAATTAGGTGTCCGAAGACTTGGATGTAGCTGCCTACACCGTTACTAAGAATATCACGCAAGATGTCACATTTGCTTTACAACTCTTCAACAAATAGATATGTGGCAGCATAAATCACCCTCATATACTTTTTGGCGGATACTTTAAATAGGTATTTAGTCTATGTTGGGGTGTTACCATAGCAAAAAGTTTTAGACGAATGCGTAAAAAATTAAATTAAAAAATTAAATTTTAAATTGAAACTTACTTTTTTAACTCTTTATAAGTATTCACCTAAAACTCATTACTTTTTGTGAGCATCCAGAATTTGCAACCTATGTCCACATCTTTCGCTAAGCCACGCCCGTTTCAGTTTGCTTGCCAAGCCGCAGTATTGTCTGTTATTTCCTCTGCTGCTTTGTTGCCTTTAGGGGCGATCGCGCCAAATTCTGCTTCAGCAGAACAACTTCTAGCCCAGTCACAGCCCGTCGCTTCTCCCCAAGCTCAGCCTGTAGAGCCTACTAAGCCCAATTCCCTCGAGAGTAGTGTGTTTAGTATTAGTGGTGGTCAGCGATTGATGTCGGAGTCGATGGCCGCAATTAGTCAGCAAAATTACGATAAAGCTGTCACTAAGTTGCAAGATGCCCGTCAAGTGTTTAACCAGTTATCAAATTTTTATCAAGAGTTAACGACGAGTTTTTCAGGAATTGATAATCGCATTTCTGACAGTCACCGTCGTAAGGCTCTACAGACGGCG
>JBJTVM010000377.1:0-3376 GCA_046081205.1 Pseudanabaena sp.
GATCAGACGAACCACAAGAAAAATTTTGAAAGTGTTGCTCTGCAAAACTTTCAAGATTTTTCTTGGTTTGGTTTTGAGCGCGAAGCGCTGTAATCACCTAACCTCCTCTTAGTTCTCCATCAAGAGTCACCGCAGTGCTAACTACAGAAAATACCGAAACTCGCGATCGCCTTTTATCTCCTTTCCAAACATGGACATGGCGTGGATATAAAATTCAATATTCTGTGACTGGCACAGGCAAGCCCCTAATTTTAATTCATGGCTTCGGTGCATCAATTGGTCACTGGAAAAAGAATATTCCAGCTTTTGCTGAGGCTGGCTATCAAGTATTTGCGATCGACCTCTTAGGATTTGGGGGATCAGCAAAACCTGCCATTGATTACTCATTGGAACTTTGGGAAGAACTACTCAAGGATTTTCATCAAAAATTGGTACAGCAACCAGCAATCTTTATTGGTAATTCCATCGGTGCATTACTAGCATTGATGCTCACAACTAATGCTCCTGAAATTGCGATCGGTGCAGTCTTGCTCAATGCGGCAGGTGGCTTAAACCATCGTCCTGAAGAATTGAATTTACCTTTGCGCTTGGTGATGGGTGCTTTTGAGAAGTTAGTTAGCTCTGAAGTCACAGGCAAATTTGTGTTCAATCAAGTTCGCAAAAAGCGGAATATTCGCAACTCTCTCCGTCAGGTCTATCGCAATCATCAAGCGATCGATGATGAGTTAGTGGATATGCTCTATCAGCCATCCTGTGATGAAGGCGCACAGAAAGTTTTTGCTTCAATTTTAACGGCTCCTGCAGGGCCACGCACTTCTGATTTACTGGCTAAGGTAGAGAAGCCTCTACTAGTACTTTGGGGCGATGCTGATCCTTGGACTCCAATTAATGGAGCGAAGGTTTATGAAAATGCGAGTAAGACCAAGGATATCCAAGTCATTCCCATTCCCAATACTGGGCATTGCCCTCACGATGATCGTCCTGAAATTGTGAATGCGTTAGTAATTCACTGGTTACAAAAGCTAGAATAAAAGAAAGAGTGCTATGCGCTCTTTCTTTTATTCTTTGTACTTATTTCCAAAAATCTAAATTAACATGAATTCTATATAGCCATTTGCGCCGCGCGAAGCGCGGCGCAAATGGCGCAAAATGGTAAAAATCGCACTTTCATTTTTACCATTTTGCGCTTTCGTCGAACTCACGTTAATTATGTCCAGCTACTTAGCAAACAACAATAAAAAACTCATGCGAATAAATCGTCTTGACAATAAAATAATTGGACTAGATTTTAGGGCTTTCACAGCGAGCCTGCGAGACGAATCCCTATGACCTTTTTGCAATTCTTGCCACGCATAATTAGAATACGCAAAACTACTTTGGCGAGCGTAGACATATTTTAGAGCAATCTTGGCTAATAGATTACTTCTTTGAATTGAAGCAGGCAACCAAGCAAAAGCATGAACGTAATTTGAAAATAAAATCTTTAAGGTATCTTTGAATTCATACTTTGGTGCAAGATCGTAGAACTTACTTTCTGATTGATGTCGAGAAAACGGTTGCGTGCCAAAGGCTTCTGCTTCAGCCTTACTAGGATTATAAATAAAAACTTTCAGTAATTCTTCGGTAATTTGCTTAAAGTAATCAGATGTACATTCTTGTGGCTGTAAATTTTTAGTTAGACGCTCAGCAAAATTAACAATTGCCTGTTGTTGAACTAATAAACCCCACTCAATGCCACTTTCATTATTATCAGATCTTAAAATAGGTACATATCTATCATCTTGTTTTTCATATCTAACTGTACTTCCATGATCTGCCGCCATAAATAACTCTAAAATTTGAGGATCACATAAAAAATAGCGATCGCTTCTGTCATTAACTTCTAAAAAATAAGGAATTAACTGATCCTTAGGGAATGCTTGAGTAGTACTAAGGAGACCGAAAAAAAAGCCCTGTAAGCCCGTATCTGGGTAAATGTTTCCTGCTGCTAGAAGATTACTTAGAGATCTTTGAGATTTACCAGACCAGCCAATATCTACTGTGGCATATGGTGTTTTGTCACCCATGCCTTCTTGCTTAAAGTATCCAATAGCTTTGTCCCGAAAGATCTTAGCCATAGCAAGAATTTGATCTAGAACAGATGGATCTTTAAATACTTCTGTCAAGATCATAATTTCATTAGTATTTAGCTCTTTGTCCCAGCTATCTTCTCTAAAATTATATCTAGAGAGGGTATCAGCAATTAGTTCTGGTTTCAGATTAACTCGTTCGCAAATGATACGAATCGAAAGAAATCCTGGATTATCGATAAGCCAATTAAATTCCTGTTCACCTATAGACTCAATGGCAGGAAAGTGAAAAGCTTGTCTTGATCCATAAAAATATCGGCAATCAATCTCATATCCCCATTGACTGATGATCGTTTGAGCAACCTTAAAAAGAATTTGACCATCCCTAGCCATGAAATATAGTCTTTGAATACCTTTCTGCTTCGCTTGTATCAAAACCCAATGGACGAAGCCAAAAATGATCGGTGCAATAACATTAGTAGAAGTATCCCAAATCGTCTTTTTATTTATCTCATTTTCAGGGCAATGTAATCGACAGATACGGTATGTGTCAACCAGTTGAGATCTAAAATAAGATGATAATTTTTCATTCTCTACTATTAACTGTTCGTAGCGATTGAGATCTGTTTTTATAGAAGGAGAAAAACTTACATCCATTTGTTTAACTACACATACTTATAACAAGTTTACAAAAGGCAGCGCTATTTTAAAATTACAAAAACTTACTGGGTTGGATTTTTAATTTTGATTTTTAATTTAGTCAAATAGGAGCATCATGTTTACGTGCGAATGAAAATGATTAAGAAGATTTCTCGACATTTCATCTCCCAAATATCATTATTCTATTTCTTTGACAGACACACATATTTTTAGAAATCTCTTTAGTTTGAGGGTGACTCGTTTTGCATTTGATGATACTTCCATAAACTGCCTTTCTTTTCAATAAGCTCTTGATAAGTCCCCTGTTCAACAATTTCACCTTTTTCCAAAACAACAACGTTATCAGCACGAACAATTGTCGAAAGGCGATGAGCAATCGTAATTACTGTACATCCCTTAGATAGATTCTCTAATGAATCTTGAATTAATCTTTCTGTTACAGAATCAAGTGCACTTGTTGCTTCATCTAAAACCAAAATCTCAGGCTTTCGCAGTAAAGCACGTGCGATCGCAATTCTCTGTCTTTGTCCACCTGATAACTTTACGCCGCGATCGCCAAGTATGGTGTCAAACCCTTCAGGCATTTCTAGGATAAAATCTAGAGCATTAGCTTGTTTCGCAGCTTCATATAACTCTAATTCATCAAC
>JBJTVM010000378.1:0-7109 GCA_046081205.1 Pseudanabaena sp.
ACAAAATGGCTATGCCATTTTGTGTTTGGAAAACCCTCATTGGGTTTGGGATAGCAACGCAAGAGATTTTTTGAAGGTGTGGCAAAGCCACACCTTCAAAAAATCTCTTGGTTTGGGTTTGGGCGCAAAGCGCCAAATTACATGTTCCAATCACGACGAAAGGTAAACCACTCTTTAAGTTTCGCTTGCTGAGTATGAGTTCGATAGAGCTTTTCCCATTGCTCAGTAATCTGTAACTCTTGTAAAACACCAATATCTTGGATTTTGACTTTTCCTTGCATAGCGATCGCGATCGCTTCTATCACTAACTGAGCGCGATCGCCCAACATACTTGCACCAAGAATTTGTCCTTGGCGATCGCAAATAATCTTACATAGCCCATTCTCAACATAGCTATCCAAAACGTAAACTTGCTGGGAGCGATCAAAATGGCAGGATTTTTGATATAAGGATGGGCGGCGCATCGCGCTGCCCATCCTTATATCAAGATTTAGTTTTGCCAATGATTCGGTCATCCCAATCTGAGCGAGTGGCGGTGTTGTAGATACATTCGTAATTTCTGGAACTGTTGGCATAGATCTGGATTGCCAAAGACTAGGTTGTAGAGTTTCGTGGATAATTCTGGCAATATCTTGATCATTTCGACATTGATAAACATGGCGATCGCGAGGATAGTCAAATTCTCTGGATACTAATGGGACTAACAAGCGATCGCTTTCGATAGTTGTATTATTTAGCCAAATTCTGGAACGCTCCTGCTCAATCTTGCTTACCGCAGTGATTTGTGTTGCCGTATAAATCTCAACTCCTTCTGCTTCTAGTTGTGCTTGTAAAGTGCGGGCGATTGCCACATCAATATTTGGCAAAACATGACTATTATTGGTGATCAAGCTTGTATGTACACCCAGAAAGTTTAGGGTTTGGGCGATCGCACAAGCATGGGCATCATCTCCTAAAACGGCGATCGAGTTCGGTAAGTCTTGTAAATGTAATAGCTGATGTGCTGTTATGTAATTATGGTCAGCAAGTCCAAAGATCTTGCCCAGAGGTGTTGCAGTATCATGGGTGATCGCGTAGGCTCGTGAAGTGAAGCGGCGCTGAGAAGGTTCACGGGATGATGCGGAAAGAGAAGTTTCGCTAACTTCTAAAATATGCGAGCTTTGCTCTTTGCCTTGAAATTTACATATCCCAACAATCACGTCAACCCCATTTTTTTGGAGGAGGTCTCGAATTTCCTCGAAACAAAAATGGTAATTATCTGTTTGACGGCGCTTTGCGTCGTCAAACAGATAATTATGGAGAATTACGGGAGTCTGCTGTGCAAAAAGTTTTAAACGTTCAGGTTTGGAGCGATCACCTACCTTAGTTTTTAATAGTTGTAAAATATAAATAATCTGATCAATATTTAGGTAAGAGCCATATACTTGATTCCATACCCAAGCAACTCTGGCTTTACGTTGAGACGCAAGGTTCACTAGTTTATGAGCATAAGCACTCATACCAATTACAACGAGGTCATAATCGACCGATATTCTAAACAAGCTCTTAAATAAATTAACGACTAAACCAATGCTAGTACAAAACAGCATTTATCTTGACTTAGCCATAGATCACTGCCCAACAATGATTGCGCCAGAAAGCTCTGTACTGGAAGCAATTAGCTTAATGAATCAAATGATTGATTCAAATTATGGACAGCCCTGTGACTCCAAATTGCTTGAAGCTAGAGCAAGCTGTGTGGTGGTGGTTGATGAAAATCGGTTAATCGGAATTTTTTCTAAGTGGGATGTATTGCGGTTAGTGCAGAATCAGGTAGATTTGCAAAGATTGCAGATAATTGATGCTATTTGCGATCATCCAATAGTGATTAAGCGATCGCAAATTCAAGATTTAGACTCAATGCTCCAGATATTGCAGCAGTCTCACAGTCGCCATTTACCTGTAATTGATGACTCTGGCAAGATTATTGGAGTAGCAACGAAGGAAAGTATTCTCTTTGCTAAAAACAAGCTAACCGAAGATACTTTAGCCAATGTAGAAGCCCAAAAACGCGCAGTTTTAACAGCAATTCCCGATTTAATCTATCGCTTGAGTATTGATGGAGTTTATTTAGAATGTTTCTCCAGTAATTATGTTGTAGATTTACTACCCCCAGATTGTGATCCGATCGGCAAGCATCTGTCCGATATTCTGCCCCAAGATTTAGCCGATCGCAAATTGCACTTACTCAGACAAGCGATCGCTACTGGCGAGATTCAGTCCTTTGAAAAGCAATGGGATATCAATGGAAAAATCCAATATGAAGAGGTGCAAATTGTAAAAGTTAATGAACAAGAAGTACTGACAATTATTAGGAATATCAGCGATCGCAAGCGCTCCGAAGAAGCTTTACGTGAATCAGAAATGCGTTTTAGAAGCGTATTTGACAGTGCGGCGGTAGGAATTTCATTAGCTGCACTTGATGGGAAACATATTGCTGTCAACCAAGCTCTATGTCAAATGTTGGGATATACAGAGACAGAACTACAAGTGTTTACATTTCAAGAGATTACTCATCCTGATGATCTCGATCTCGATCTTTATCACTATCAGAAACTACTTAATAATGAAATTGATAGTTATCATATAGAGAAGCGTTTTCGCCATCAAAATGGACAATTTATTTGGGGATTAATGAGTGTTTCTATAGTCCGAGATACGCAAAATCAGCCTATGTATGATATTGCGCTAATTCAAAATATAAATGAACTGAAAAATACGCAGCAGGAACTATCTAAACTCAATCAAGAGTTAGAAATTAGAATTGAACAAAGAACTGCCGATCTTGCCGAAAGTGAAACTCGTAAACAAGAAATATTAAATGCAATTCCCGATTTATTACTGCGCCTTAAACTAGATGGGACTTGTCTAGATTGTATGATGCCAATTGTTCCTGATAAGGAGACATTTATTCCGGTCAGGCAAAATATTGCTGAAGTTCTATCGCCGTTAGTTCTTAAAGAGCACCTTGCCGTATTTAACAAAGCGATCGCCACAGGTGAAGTACAAGTTTACGAACATAAGTTGCAAAAGTATGGCGAATGGGTTTATGAGGAAGTACGGGTCAGTCCCTGTGGTGAGGACGAGGTTTTAGTCTTGGTAAGAAATATCAGCGATCGCAAACGCGCCGAAGAAGCCCTCCAATTAAGTAATGAAAAACTCCTCGCTACCAATAAAGAACTAGAGCGTGTTACTCGCCTGAAGGATGAATTTCTTGCCACAATGAGTCATGAGCTAAGAACTCCACTCAATGCCATTTTAGGGATTTCTGAAGGGTTACTTGAGCAAGTTTTTGGTGAACTTAACCAAAGGCAACAAAGCTCATTAAAAACGATTCAAAAAAGTGGTCAACATCTCCTCGAACTAATTAACGATATCCTTGATGTTGCCAAGATTGAAGCAGGAATGTTTACTCTGGAACTAACATCAGTTTCGTTACGCTATTTATGTGATAGTAGTCTTAGCTTTGTTAAACACCAAGCTACACAAAAGAATATTCGATTAAATCTGGTAATTCAGGCGAATATGCCAACGACGATCGAGATTGATGAACGTAGAATGCGACAGTTGCTAATTAACTTGTTGAGTAATGCCGTAAAATTTACACCTAAAAATGGGGAAGTCACCCTAGAAGCTAAGTTAGTCCATGTTGTCATAGATGACGCAGCCGTACATGCTAAAGAGCATTTTCAAGAACATTTTAAAACTGAGCTTCATTTTGTGGTGTCTGATACTGGTATTGGTATTTCTCTAGATGATATTAATAAACTATTTCAGCCTTTTATGCAGATTGATAGTAGTCTGAGTCGGCAATATGCAGGTACTGGATTAGGTTTAAATTTAGTCAAGAAACTTGCTGAACTTCACGGGGGGCAAGTAAGTGTTGAAAGTAAGGTTGGTGAAGGTAGCTGCTTTACTGTTAGGTTGCCCTATGAAAGCAGTGTTTAACAAAACGTGAATTCAATATAGCCATTTGCGCCGCGTGAAGCGCGGCGCAAATGGCGCAAAATGGTCAAAATCGCACTTTCATTTTTACCATTTTGCGCGTTCGTCGAATTGACGTTGGTTTAGGTTTTGAAAAGGATAGATTAACTGCTGCCAATAGGTTTGTGGAACTATCTCATCAACGCCATAGGTTTCAGGGCTTCTAGTTGAGGGGACATAATATGTGCCAAACATTAGATCAATGATGGGGAATCCAGAGAAATTTTTATTGCGAGCTTCTAAATCATTACTGTGATGCCAGTGGTGAAAATCAGGAGTAGCAATTATGCGATTGAGAATTGGAAATTGAAATCTTGTATTCGAGTGGTTTAAAATCGGTAAAATTGCGCCAAATACCAAATAAAAACCAAAAGTTTCCTTAGTAAATCCCAATAAAAATAGTGGTATTCCAACAGCAATATTCACGATAATCATTTCAATGGGGTGTAGTCGCGCTGAAGCTAGCCAATCTAGTTCTGAGCTACTATGATGAATTACGTGAAATCGCCATAGCCAAGGTACTGTATGCGCTAAGCGATGCACTCCATAAAAGACAAGTTGAGCTATGCAAAAGGCTTCAGCAAATTGTAATAAAGCAGGTTGACTTCTGACAGCTATTTGCAATGGCGGTGAAATCGCACCTCTAAAAAAGATGTATAAAAAAGCCGCTACTAGATATGTTCCTATATTTACCAGAATGTGATTCAAGAAAAAATGGGCAACATCTGTCAACCAACCTTGACGAAAGTGTTTCTGCTCTTTTTTCAGTGGGTATAACCGTTCAAGTGTGCCAAATAAAAGCCATAGCACTAAAAAGGCAATAACAAATTTCATGGCGATCGCTTATTGATCTTTGCTTTATATTTACTTAGACTATCACTCCCTAATAATAGGTTCATCCAAAAATAGTAGGGGCACTGCGCCCCTACTATTTTTGGATAATTAGCGATGTTGGATAATTAGCGATGTCTGACTAGAAAAGATGGTAAATCTACCTTTGAATTTGGACGCTGCGATCGCACTGGTGTTGACTCTGGCAAATATTCAGGCGATCGATATTCATGCTCATACATAGACTCACCAGCATGGTGATTTGATTGAGTTAGGTGTCTAACTGGTTTTTCGGCTAGCAACCGATCTAACGCTCCGCTAAGTTGGAGGGCATGGTGTTGATGACGAACTGATTGCTCTTTCCAATGCTGGATCGCTGCTTCATATTCGGATGCTTTAGAAGCTTGATGCAGCACTTGGTTTTGCAATTCTTCAATTTGTTGCTCTAATTCTTGTACTCTGGTCAGATCGCTAACATATCCATTTTCCAGACCTCGCAAGGATTGCTGCAATTGTGCTCGATTAGAGAGGTGTTGAATTAGTTCTTCTTCTAGTTGATCCCGTTGAGTTGAGACTTCTGATAATTTATTCTGAGCCAGTTCGAGGGTTTTCGTAGACTCTTTAAGTAAAGCTTGAGTTGTCTCGAATTCCGTAGTCAAGGTTTGCTGTGAAAGATCTAGTTCTGTATTTTGATATTGCAGTTGATAAATCAACTCATCCTTACTATTGATCTCTTGTGTGTATTTCTGGGAGACTTTCTGGGTTTCAATTTCTAAGGCGACAGCTAAACGATGTTTGAACTCTTCTTCTAGTTGCAAAACATGGATCGCTAGGCGATCGCTTAAATCTCGATCATCTGGTGCTGGTGGATGCATTTGCAAATCAGTGACTTGCTTTTGCAACTGTTCGAGTTGGGTAGTTAATTCCGTGACTTGGCGATCGCGATCATTAGTAATGCTAGTAATTTCTTGTTCTAGCTGATCAACATATTCACATTCAAATTGGTGTTGCGATCGCAATTCCTCTAGCTCTTTCTGGAGGCGATCACGTTCAGAAATCAACTCAGGATTTTTTAAATTTTCACTATTATTGTTGTTGCTATCATCTAACAACCAATCATCTGAAAATAGATCCACATTATCTCGCAACATATTCGTGATTTCAGTGATTGTTTTTTCTTCTAGCACTTCACCAGCTAAGAGCGCATCAAGATCATCGCCTTCATTAACGGGTACGGCTCTAACCAAAACTTCTCGTAGTGCTGCTTCGCCTTTCAAATCACTCACGGACAACCTCACCCACAATACCGAGGTATTTTTACAAGACAAAGGTTAGCAGACTTTGCTCAGTTTGCAAGTTTTTTTCTGCCAATTTTAGTAGACTTGTTGAGAAATAGCATTTAAAATAGCTAAAAACGTTACCTAGAAATGGTTTCAAGGTCTTTAGATTCAAGTTTTTGGAACTCTTACGCAGACTAGCTTTCAAGCTTTTTTGAGCTTATTGCCCAACAATTCTAATATTCAGTATGACTTGAGGATGATTTCAAATTGTGCCTAAGGGGCTAGATACAAGACGCATTAATATTTTACTCGTTAATATTAAATTTCCGCCTTAGTCTTCATCTGTCTTTAATTGTCCAATACCTATTTCTCTAATACATTTTCTTCGTATCATATACTCCTGACTTATCCAAATACTAGAAGCTATACCTAATAGGCCTGAAATTATAATCGGAATTGATAAAAACTTAAATTTAACGGCTCCATAAATTACCATACATAGTGAAAATATCAAACTTGACCAAGTGAAAACAATTCTTTCTAAATCATATGCACTGATTTTTCTACTGCCATGCTTTAATTGACGCGCTTTCCAAGAAAACTCTTCATAAGCTTTTAGATATTCAGTCTCTTTAGAATTATTACTAGCTTCTTCATAGACTCTCATAAATTGCCCTATGACATTTGCGTTGAGTGAATGATGAAATGCAAGTAAATCGACATATATACAAACAAGAGGGATACAGCATAGAACTAATTCAATATTTGGCGTACTAGGTAAGCTAGTTAGACCAATTCCTATAGAACCCAAAGTAGAGACTAAAATCAGTTTCCATTGGGAGCATCTCAGTTTGGCACTGAGTAATTATACTCACAAGAATCAAGCATATCATTGAGATAAGCACAGCGATGCTTCAAAACTTGAGAGACATTTTTTCGATTCCATTGAGCACCCGAAATCTTAATGCGTCGCCC
>JBJTVM010000379.1:0-4400 GCA_046081205.1 Pseudanabaena sp.
CAAAATCTCGATTGATGCTACAGGTCAAGAAGTTTCTCTCTCAGTCGAGGCTCCTGATGTGGCAGCAGGGCGTGAATCTCTACCTGCTCAAATTTCAGGTGAAGATGTGGAAATCGCCTTTAATGTTAAATATCTGCTGGATGGCTTAAAGGCTCTGCCCAGTAATGAAATTCAAATTCAGATGAATAACCCAACTAGCCCTGCCGTACTTGTACCAATTGGGGCAAGCAAACTGACTTATCTTCTCATGCCTGTGCAAATTCGTAACTAGACAACCCTTAAAATAAAAGCGGCGCATTGCACCGCTTTTATTTTATTCGGTTTTATTCAATAGCGACTGCTATATCTCAGAGAAAAATCCTGTAAACTTAGTTGAAGTATGGATTTCTTACCACCGCCTTCAACTCAACTGCCACCTAGTACCTATGCTGAGGTGAGACAAGCTAGCTCTAGCCAAACGTTGTCATTACCGCCAACGTTGCCTAGCCTTGTTGCTAAACTACCTGCTGCTGAACTGCCGATAGAGGTGAGTGAGCAGTTACAGATTCTTTTAGAAACATTGCCTGATCCTAAGACGATCGCTCAACAACTCAAAGCCGATCTGCTGGCTCAAGCTGGAGCAATCAAACCAAATAGCCTACCTAAGCCCAAGCCTAACGATAAACCGCGTCCACCCTTGCCGCCGCGTGTAGGTGAAAAGTTAAATGTAGTCAGCGATCGCCAAGAATATGACATCAACACAGAGGTATTTGTCGCTGAAGGCAATGTTGTAATTAATTACAGGAAATCCGAACTAAAAGCCGATCGCGTGCAGTTGAATACCAAAACGCAAGAAGTTGTTGCTGAAGGTAATGTATTTTTTACACGTGGTGATCAGAAGATCCGTGGTTCTAAGCTTACTTATAATTACGGCAATGTTAAGGGTGAGCTCCTGAATGCATCAGGGGCTGTTGACCTTGGTAACTTGAATAGTTCAGAAGTATCGCGATCGCCTGGGGAAACTGCCAGTAACTCCATTACTATCTCCCCGATTGGGTCAGGAAATTCTAATGATGGGCAGGTACGCCGCCTTGGGTTTATTGCTGATCGCTTGATTCTGGATGGGGATACTTGGACTGCGGAAAACTTGCGTGTTACTAACGATCCCTTCAGTCCACCTGAACTGGAATTAACCACCAGCAAAGCGACCCTAACGCCGATTTCACCAACTCAAAACCGTCTGGATTTAGAATCACCCCGCATTGTCTTTGATCAAGGCTTCTCCCTGCCATTGCCAGTTAATAGCATTACCCTTGATCGCTTTCAGCGTTTTGCTCCTGCCCTAGTAGGGTTTGATCGACGCGATCGCGATGGTGTTTTTTATCAACAGAGCTTTGATGTGATTACTCAACCCAACTTGAGTTTCCAGTTATCACCACAATTACTCCTGCAACGCGCTTTTTCCAGTCAGAGTGGATTTTCGGGCTTCGATATTATTGGTGTTGTTGCAACTTTAAATGGAGCCTTTGATGATGGGTCGAGTTTATCGGCAAGAGCTAGTTTCTCTGGGTTAGATTTTTCGAGAATAGATTCTTTGTTGCGATTTAATGCGACCTATCAGATGCCGATATTTGGTAATCATACTTTGTTGTCACAGTATGCCTTTCGCGATCGCGTTTTCAATGGCTCGCTAGGCTTTCAAGATGTAAATAACATTTTGGGAACAACCTTGTTATCCCCCACCTACGTTCTGGGTGATTCTCAAATTTCTGTAAGTTATCAAGCCTCTGCTCAATTGGTTGGGGCGCAGAGATCCGATCTGCAACCGAGTACTATTGGCTCATTAATTAGAGTCCAAGGGGCTACGGTTGTGAGTCGGGCTTTTCCTCTATTGCGAGGAGAGCCAGCACCAGCCGAAAAAGAAACAGGGCTACGCTTTTCCCCAAAACCAATTGTGCCGAAATTAGATGCTTTTTTAACTGCTCAAGGAGTGGCTTCTTTCTATTCCAATGGAGCTAGTCAATCTGTTTTATATGGAACTGTGGGACTAACGGCAGAAGTTGGTCATTTTGCTAAGGATTTCTTGGATTATACGGCATTAAGCATGAGCTATACCCAAGCATTTGCTACTGGAAAATCGCCATTCTTCTTTGATCAAGTCTCTGATGTAAGAGTTCTTACAGCTGCGATCATTCAGCAAATTTATGGACCAATTCGCCTTGGCATTCAGCAAAGTTGGAATCTGGATAGTGGTTCTATATTTGATTCTGTATATTCCTTAGAATATGCAAGGCGGACTTATTCTGTATTGGTTCGGTATAACCCTAACCAAGGTTTGGGGGAATTTTTGATTCGGATTAGTGACTTTAACTGGACGCGACCACCTTCCAATGTGACAAATGTTCAAAATGGTATAGAACAGCGGAACTAAAAGAGGCGGCGCAAAGCGCCGCCTCTTTTAGTTTAAGCGGGAATGAATTTAAGAGAAACTCCATTCATGCAGTAGCGTTTTCCTGTGGGGTTGGGGCCATCATCAAAGACATGTCCCAAATGTCCACCGCATCGGCTGCAATGTACTTCAATGCGTCTCATAAATAATGAGTTATCAACAGTAGTGGCGATCGCGCCTTCGATCGGCTGAAAAAAGCTTGGCCAACCTGTACGGCTATTGAACTTAGTATCAGATGTGAATAATGGCAGATCACAGCCAGCACAGTGATAAGTCCCCTTGCCATATTCCTTATCTAGAGGGCTGCTAAATGATCGCTCAGTACCATGTTTTCTTAAAACACGAAACTGCTCTGGGGTAAGAATTTGCTTCCATTCATCTTCGGTTTTCATAATTTGATATTTCTTAGTTGCTTTAGTTAAGTCTACGGCGATCGCGGAGTCTGTGGATGTGGAATCTAGGGATTGCGATCGCCAAAATTGGAATAGCCATGAACCGCCGATAATGGCAGAGCCAGCGATTAAGAGATCTCTTTTTGTCATTGTTGATGTTCCAAATGGGTATTGCGAATCACTTTGTGCTTCTTATACGAAGATCGACAGCCTTGTGGATGTGGAATCTGTGACTTGCGATAAATGGCGATCGCTCTGAAGATATGCCTAAAAAGTTAAAGCTGTAGCAGTTACTACGATTTACAATCTAGATTATAATTGTAACAATACTTAAAGCTGAGAAATCACTTTAAACTTTGAAAGGTTAAACAACAATGGCATTTGAACTCCCACCTTTACCCTACGCCCAAGGTGCTCTTGCAGCTTCGGGTATGTCTGCTGAGACCCTATCATTTCACTATGGTAAACACCACAAAGCTTATGTTGATAACCTCAACAACCTGATTAAAGATACTGATCTTGCTGACAAATCCTTAGAAGAAATCATCAAGATTAGTTATAAAGAAGGCAAAGCGGGAATCTTTAATAACGCTGCTCAAGTTTGGAATCATACCTTCTACTGGAATGGCATTAAGCCTGCTGGTGGTGGTGCTCCTACTGGTGCTTTGTTGGATGCAATCAATGCTAGCTTTGGTAGCTTGGATAACTTTAAGACCGAATTTAAAAATGCTGGTGCAACTCAATTTGGTAGCGGCTGGGCATGGCTTGTTGCTGAGGGTGGTACTCTGAAAATCACCAAAACCCCTAATGCTGAAAATCCTCTAATTCATGAAGGTCAAGTACCTTTGTTGACGATGGATGTTTGGGAACATGCTTATTACCTCGACTTCCAAAATAGCCGTCCTAACTTCATGGCTAACTTTGTCGAAAACCTGATCAACTGGGATTTTGTCGCTGCTAATTTCGCGGCTGTCTAGTTGTAAACAGCACATAGGGCTATTTAAAAAAGAGAAGCATTGCCTAGCAATGCTTCTCTTTTTGTTTGGCGATCGCTTGTCTTGAAGTTATGCCTTAAAATGTAGATCAACTAAATAAGTTCTGGGCATATGAATATCAAGCTAGATTTGCCAAGTCCATTAGAGCATGAGTTGTCTATAGAAGCCTCAAGGCTTAATGTGTCTTTGTCGGATTATATTCTCAAGGTCTTGACACTGAGACGCGATTGGCTAGTTTTGGAGGAGATGGAAGATGCTGAAGATGTTGCCGATGCTGAAATGGCTTTGCAAGAAGATGGCTTTATCCCTTTGGCTGATGTTAAAAGGGAGTTAGGACTTAGCGGGAAAAAAGTTGGTCATGGGCGGGATGTGTATCGCTAAGTTGTTGCATTTTTAAGAGAATTCAAAAGCAGCAACTTAGCGATCGCCGCGCTTTTACTTTTTGCCTGATGATGGGCGATCGAGGATGACGCGAATCAGGACGGCAAGGGCAAGAATTGTGCCGACGGTTGGGCTATTTATCAGTGCAGGAATTGCATTGGATGCGTCAACGGGTGTTGTTGAAGGTGTGGATTCGATCGCTGT
>JBJTVM010000380.1:0-5258 GCA_046081205.1 Pseudanabaena sp.
CGCTGGAAACACCAAAATCGGTTTCATAATGAGAATTGCTGCGCACGAAGCGCGACACTTTATTGCTTTTGTCTAGCCTGCTATAATTCTAGCTGCCCCACGTAATTGCTTAACATACCATTGGGAAACTGGATCTATCCCTGCTAGTTGACTAATCTTAATTCCATTATGTCCATGTTCTTTTCCTGAACTGTGAATATATTCACCATTACCGATATAGATACCAACATGGGTTGCTTTTGTCACATTTCCAAAAAAGATTAAATCACCGATTTGGATATCTTCTAGGGTTACTGCTTTTGCAAATGCTTCTTGTTGGTAAGCATCGCGCGGAATCTGGATGCCAACTGAGGCAAAAGCCGCTTGCATTAATCCTGAACAATCATAGTTGGGGGCAACCGTCCCACCCCATAGGTACTCATTGGGTGTTGCCATTGCTTGTCGGACAAACGTGATGACATCGGGAAGGCGATCGCTTATTTCGCTAGCACTTAACGCTGGTGGTAAATTATCGATAAAACTTTGGCGATCGCTGAGTTCTAATTTCTCAAGATCTTGGCGATCTAGCAAGCCCGTATAGTTATCTTCTAATAATTGGATTTTTAGGAAACTTGTGTCGGTTTCTAGCACCTCTAGGTATCGCCCCTTTGCCATCTGTGTCGCTAGGCGATCAAGTTGGGGTGAATCATAAATATTAATATCAGCTAGACTGCGATAAATCATAGTTAGATTCCCAGTGTATTTCTCAAAGCTTGATCAACTTCAGCCATTGGCAATGAGCCGATCACGTTGTGAATTGCGGAAGTCGTGATCGTTGTTAGGTTATCGATCATTATCACTGAGTCAGTAAGTAAACCTGATTGTTTTCCAGTGATCGTGTTTAACATTATCAAGACCCGACTAGGGTGAATACTCCTGATCATCCGACTAGTAATCATCGCCACTACTACCTGAGGCAGTCCTGTTTGTAAGTTATCAGCTTGGACAATTATTGCTGGTCTTGTTTTGGCCGTAGTCAAATTTGAGTTGGGGAAAACTACAAGAACAACATCTCCACGTTTAATATTTTTTGGCGACATCGTAATTATCGTAAATACTCATTTCGGGACTATCCCACTCTTCGGCAAAAGTAAATAAACTAGCTCGTAATATCTGTGCATCAGCCTTATTAATACCAAGGGCTTCTAAATTAATCTCATCTGACTTTAGAAATGTAACAATAACTTTTGTGCCATCGGGTATGCCTGAGGGGAGATCGTCGATTTTGATCTGTCCATTACGATAAAGACCTTCAAAACTGGTGAGCATAGCGAGCTATTCCGTAATTTTGGAGCAAAGTTATCTTTTAAGATACCAAAATCTACCCCCAAAAAAGAGATGCAGTACTTCGCACCAGCAATTCTCATTATTAAAATCGGTTTTTTGAAAGCCTGCCGTTGGCGGGCTTTCAAAAAGCCGATTTTGGTGTTTCCTGCGCCTTCGGCGCTGGAAACACCAAAATCGGCTTCATAATGAGAATTGCTGGCTTCGCACCACATCTCTTTTTGGATTTACACCTACGGTGCTAAAAACAATTAGTACGAACTACGGGTTGCATTATCATACTTTGCTGCTAGTATGTGTGCATCAAATTTGAAAACTTAAAAAGTGAGCTAGCAATAGCCGTGACCGTGCAGCTTCCCCCCCTTCCCGAAATTCATCACCCTAAGATTCAGGCGCTTTTCCAGAAGAGCGATCGCGAACTCGTGACGCTATTTCAAAGACATCCTGAAGAGGGTCAATATTTTGCAGCGATTTTTTGTCGCTATGGACAGGTGCTATATACCTTAATTGGTACAGCAACGCGATCGCCCGTGCAATCAGACTACTTATTTGTAAAGACTTGGGAATATATCTACCACGAGATGCGCGTGCTAGACTTGCGGGCTAACAAACCGCACCTTTCTCTGCAAAGTTGGCTGATTAATATTGCCGCGATGATGATTAATCGTGCCGAAGTCCCACCCGTTGAAGACATTCAATATTCACTTAAAGATACACCTCCCGTATTTTGGTGCTACCTTAATCAAGCGCTAAATCAAATGGCGGGTAACCTACGTCTGATACTATTGTTGTCTCAAACTTTTCAGTGGAGCCATACGCGCATCGCTGCCTACTTACATGCTGAAGGCGAGAACATCTCTGCTAGTGATGTTAAACAACTTCTAGTCAAGGCTTATCACGCTCTAGAAGAGGCCCTTCCCGAAGATATTCGAGACATTTACCTAGCTCAAACCGCTGTTACTGCCTGAGGTAAAGATTATTATGCAAACATTGAGTCCCACCATCTCTCCAACAATCTCGAAAAAAAGCAACCAAAGAGTCACTAATTCAGAGACTGATCTTTTGCCTGCGATCACTCAGTCTTCAGTCCTGCAAACAGCGTTGGCTGGTTTGGATGTGAGTCTCAATGACGAGCTAGATCGTTATCGCCACTGGCAAGCTAACGGTCAAACCATTTCTTATCTCAATCCTTTTAGACCCCGCGCTGTCTCGACTCAATCGATTTGGACTTCACCAAGTTTATCGGATGCACTCTCGCCAATCGCCCCACTCATTGAGCCAACGGCTAGTAGTGATCGACAGAAGATCCAAATGCCTGTAATGCCAGCTATAGGTACGGTATCAGCAGTAAACCCTTCGATCAACATATCTACAGCCGAATTACATAACTTTCGAGGCCTAGAAGTTCTCCAGAATCTTGAGAATTTGTCTGATGCTGGTATAGAGACAGATTTGCCCTATGTACAAGACATGAATGGCTATGGTGAAGCCACAAACGTTAGTCTGAATTCGCCGACGATGGCAAAAATACCTGCACCTGATGATGACGATATTCTACAAAGCTTTGCCAATGACTATACAGATCACTATCAGGACTCCGTTGAGCAAGAACCTGCTTATCCTATTTCTAATGCACCAACTGAAAAGAGTGCCTTACGCAGTTTGATGAATCCTGTGGGGATTATTTCATTATTGCTACTGCTCTGCTCTAGCGCAGCGATCGGCTATTTGATGGTCGATCCATCAGGTGTGATGAAGATTTTTAAGCCTGAAGCAAAACCCAAAGCAGCTCAAACAGATGGCACAAATGCGGATTTAGGCAGCGATATTAATTTGCAAAACCAGCAGAAAGCCAATGATATAGGCTTATCCTTTGTGCCTTTTGCTGGCGACAAAGCTGAATTAGCTAATAGTAATAATAGTAAAACCCTAGCTAATCCTGCGATCGCTCCCAAAAATTCCTTAACTAACCCATCAACGAAGTCGTCAAATTTGTTCGCCCCAAATAGTGCTTTTGTACCGAGTACACCCTTGCGAACCGTGCCATCAACTTCATTACCGCCCATTTCAGTTGCGCCATTACCACCTGCTTTAGCACCAGCACCTGTGGAGCGTAGCTATAGTCCACCTGCGAGTAACAGGAATTACGAGCCTGCTCCTGCTCCTGCAAGCTCCTATAGACCGCCTGCTCCACGTCCTGCAACTAGCAAAGCAGCCCCTGCTCCTAGTCCAGCGAGGGCAACTTCCACCGCGCCTGCCACAACACCGACCACATCATCCGCAAGTCGTGCTAACACAAACTCTGCTGCGCCCACAACTGTGTATGTTGCCCCACGCTCAAATACTGCTGTGAAGTATGCTGCTCCGTTATCATCGGCTCCCGCTCCAGCGGCTACTGCCCCAAGTAATAGCAGTTATCGTGTAGTTGTGGAAAACAGCTATGCAGCTAGTGCTCAGCAAATTGAGCGGGATGCTTATGTACGCCCTAATGACGGGCAAGTACAGATTGGATCTTATCGAGATCCTAATGCTGCTCAGCAACGAATTGAGCAATTGCGTCGTCAAGGTATTCCTGCCAGAATTGAATAAATGTCTACAAATTGGGTGGTGCTAAATAGGTAAGAATGGGTGGCGCTTCGCGCCGCCCATTCTTACTAAGATTTTTAGGACTACCACAAATTGTGTAGTGCAAAATTGTGTAGTGCAAAGCGCAATTTGTAAATGAGAAGTTACTAGCGAGACGCAATAATATATGCACTTTGTTTTCGATGCGATCGCCTGTGGTTTATTGTCAGCCCTAACATGGATGGGACTGGTCTGGATGTCGCCTAGTCACCCAATTGAGTCAGGCAAAGCTTGGGTGCAAGGTGTGGGGCTGGTGGCGATCGCCAATATTTTTGTATGGATTGCTCTAGTAGGCTTAAATCTGCGATTGGTTCCTCTTTGGGCAATTTGCTTTTTAATAATTAATGCAGCGATCGCCAGTCTACTATTTCCACTTTGTGAAGGAATTAAAATTCCGCGTATTTGGGCATTGGTTATTCATCCCTTGGCGATCGCGGGAATGGGGGTTTTGCTGGGTGGAGCGGTAGGTTTTTTATAGTTCCTTATAGAAGAAGAGAAGGGCAGCACTTTGTGCTGCCCTTCTCTTCTTCTATAAAAAAGAGGAGTGCATAGCACTCCTCTTTTTTATTTGATAGAAAAGTTAAGAAATATCAACATAATGCCAAAGGCAAGCATTCCCACCGCAAAAACTGACAATGCGTTGGTAAATTGTTCGGAAAACTGCATTACTTCTGCGGCAATGACTTCTGGAGTTTTGTAGCGATCAGCCCACCAGAAATAGCTGAAGGCAAATGCAGCTCCCAAAAATAGGATGATAAATAAAGTAAAACCGATCAAAGGGGTATACACCATATATTTCCCAACTCCTCTTTGTGATTTATAAAGTTTAGAAATAGCTAGACTATTTCTAAACTGGTATAGCAGTCCTAAATCATTTGTGGATTTATGAAAGTTGTGGAAGTGTACCCCGAAGGAGTGCGTTTTCACAACCTATTTAGGATTGCTATATTTAGTCTAGTCAAGGTATAGGTTGAATTAGTAGCGATCGCTACTAGCTCATTGGATTACTATAGCGGTTTTCAAATGAGTGCGTACTCATTTGAAAACAAAAAATTACTCCTAGTAAGGGTTTTAAGTTTTGATTTTGCCTTCGGCAAAATCAAAACAGCTATATTATCGAACTTTAATTAATCTTTTGTATCTAACTAAGTATGTGTAATTGTTAAGTTCAATTACAAACCCAAAAGATAAGTGGCTGGGCAAAGCCCATCCACTTATCTGTGCAAGAGATAGCTAGAATCCAAAAGATGAGTGGCAGCGCGGAGCGCTGCCACTCATCTTTTGGATTCTAGCTATCTCTTGCACAGATA
>JBJTVM010000381.1:0-6648 GCA_046081205.1 Pseudanabaena sp.
GCATCTTCGCCACAGGAAGCAAATATGGCATCAGTAGGACTAAATTTCACTGCTAAGACTGGCGCTTGATGATCCTTCAGGATTTGAACTGGTTGCTCAATGTACAATTTTGTAAACCGATCCATTTTCCAAAGCCTAATCGTACCGTCTCGGCTTGCCGAAGCTAAATATTGTCCAGTACGGCTAAAACTGAGGCTCGTAATCCAGTTGGTATGACCACTTAGGGTTTGTTTGAGGTTGCCTTTAATATCCCATATTTTAATGGTGCGATCGCTGCTTCCCGTTGCCATGAGATGGTCATTGAGCGCGATCGCAATGCAGGTCACAGTGTTGAGATGCCCTGTAAGGTGGTTATATTCGCGCACATTGTAAACAGTTTGATGTAAAGCAGTAATCCCATGCATTCGGAGACTTGCTTGTTGTCCTGTGGAGTTTTCTAAGTCTAGTAGCTGCTGTCCTGCGGTCATAGACTCTAAGAGCGCTTCAAATTGCTGATTGAGAATAAATGTTGCCTTAGCAGAAGCACTTTTGAGAACAACTTCGGCTTGCATCAAGCTAGCGTGCAGCTTTTGTTGCGTCTCCACTAGGCGAAGCTTAGCTTCTTGTTCCGCCACCAGCGTTTTCTCTAGCCTTTGTTTTGCAGCTGATAAAATTTGGTTTGCCTCAGATTGGGCAAAGAGAGCCACTTCTACTTCTCGCTTTTCTAGGTCTTGACTCGCCGAAAAGAATTGATAATCATGGTTACTTAAACTTTTATCTGCTGACCATGTCAAAGCGTCTTGCAAAGCCTGCCCACGCAACAATCGTGACTCATCTTGATAGTCTGAGTCCATCCACGCTTTAAATGCTTCACCATTGGGGCGTAAATTTGCGAGGGCTTGATTTACCCAATTTTGATTGAAAATAGCTGCATAAATGGGGTTATAGACCCTTAGTCTACCTTCTCGTTTAACGACTAGTCCTGTAATTCTTAATTCAGTTTGTTCAGGACTATCATTGGCAATAATTCCACTTTCCAGCTTTTGTAGAGATGGTTCAGACTTTAAAATTTGTTGGTATAGTCCAAGCAATTTGCCCTGTCGATTTTCACTGCTCCAAAGGATGCGATCGCGAATTGTTTTAAAGTGTTCGGGCTGATCTTGTATTTCCCAATTCTCGATTAAGCGCGATCGCACTAAATTATTCACCCAGACAAGTTCATGATTGAGAGGGATCGTCTCTGAAGAAGACAGAATAATTTGACAAAGTTTTTGAGTGAGAAATGGTTGTCCCCCTGTATAATCGAGGATCGCTTCGAGAACAGCAACGGGATTTTGCGATTTTGTTAATAAGCCTCGCATTAGGGGTTTTGCTTCTTTTAACTGAAATCCCCTTAGTTCAATTGCTCTTCCAATGTTAAAGGGAGTACGCTGTTTATCGCGAATTAGATCCGCAGGTGTAGCGACTCCAAATAGGGCAAAGGTCAGGCGCTTATAGGCAATGCGATCGGCACGACGATTAAATAATTCGCGAATCAGGGCAAAGAAATCATCAACAGCAAAATTTAGACTGAGAATACTATCAATTTCATCAACAAATAGAATTACTGGTGAAGATATTTTTTTAAGCAATCCTTCATCAAGAAACTTCCCAAAACGCTGTACTGGTGATAGTAAGCGGTTCCGCTCCCACCAATCCTCCAAGTCAAAGGAATCATATAAATCCAAACTGCTGATAATGCTATCAATTAGCCCCGCATACCACTGTTCTGGCGAAATATCAGATGTGCCGATCGCCGTAATATCGATCGCCGCACAGGTAAAGTTTTCCTCTTGCAAGCGTTTCATTGTGCGGACGCGGAGGCTTGACTTACCCATCTGCCGCGAATTAAGAACATAACAAAATTCTCCAGATTTTAAGCTTTCATAGAAATCATTGTCAGCTTGCCGCGCCACATAGGTAGGTGCATCAACAGAGAGACTGCCACCAACCTGATATAGATAATTTGAATTTGTAGTTTTTTCTGCAAGCATCATTCACCTTTTATAAAAACTAAAAGAAAAAAGGTTAATCCCTTTTTTCTTTTAGTTTTTGCTCATAGTTTGTTGAAAATACTGATAATACAAATCACACATAGGAACCACCTGATTGCCGACAAACTTAACTAAACCAATACTTCTTAATTTAAAAGATATTTGGCTATCTAACAGTAAAGGCTGATTGCTTTGCACTAGCTCTTTATAAGCCTCCAGCAACTCAGGATCTTCCTTTAAGTTGCCTAATTGACGGCGGAGATGATCGCCATAAATACCCTCTTCGGTAGGAGCCAATTGAAACAAAGTGTCCCAATTCATCCGACCTCTGGCAATTTGGTAGAGTGCTTGCCTCACCAAATATGGATGTCCGCCAGTAAGCAACATTAATTGTTGTACTTGGGTAGGTTGCCAATCTAGTTGATGTCGCTGGACTAAATCAGTAATTTGAGACAGATTCAATTCTGGTAATTCAATTGGTAATCCAACGTTAAAAGGTGACTGATTAATATTTAATGGAATATAGACTTCCTTAGAATGAACAATCACTAATCTTAACTTTTTCCAGATATCCTCATTCTTTGCCTTTTCATGCCAAGCTCTTAACAACCCAAAAAAATCAGAGGCAATTTTGGGATATTGAAAAATTAAATCTACTTCATCTAGTCCTAGGACTAAGGGATATTCTGTAGATGTCAACAAATAACGTTGAAAATATTTAGTGCATTTGTTTTTGCTACCTAAAACGCCTTGCCAGTAAGAATCTAAATTGTCATCTAGATCCAATTCTGAAGCAATACTGGCACAAAACCATTGTAGAAACAAATCTAGATCGTCAAATATATCGCTATCAGCTTGTTGAAAATATAAGTGGGCAACTTGATAGCCCTTATGCTTGGCATAAGCTAGAGTGCGTGATAGCAAAGATGACTTTCCCATTTGTCGAGGAGCTTTAATCCGAATTAAGGAGCCAGATCTCAACATGGTTTCCAGACAGTCCTTTTCAATTGGCGGTCTCTGAATGTAAAAACGAGAACCTAATTCTATTTGACCATCAGGTTCTTCCAATTGAAATTGTTGTTTTGGTGGCGGGCTAGAAATAGTTGTTGCCGCCTTGGCATTGCGGAGAAGATTATCCAGTGCTAGCAGAGCCTCTGTCGCATCTTGATATCTTTGGCGATAGTCATACCGCACCATTTTGTCAATGATGGCTGCTAGCCCTGGATTCATTTTAATGTTGACTTGAGCACCAGCCAAGGCACAACTGTATTCATTAGTTTGCTTATCCTTTGGCAGTTCTCTAAAGGAAAGTCCTGTGAAAGCCTGTAGGCACATTATTCCTAAGGCATAGACATCACTACAAAATTTTGGCTGACCTGCTAATTGCTCATTTGGCATATACACTAATGAGCCAACCACCACACTTC
Organism: Pseudanabaena sp.; assembly: GCA_046081205.1. Lineage (GTDB taxonomy): Bacteria > Cyanobacteriota > Cyanobacteriia > Pseudanabaenales > Pseudanabaenaceae > Pseudanabaena. Next base: position 3,440 of record JBJTVM010000381.1, read on the forward strand.
GAGTCTGGTTTTCATCTTGCATAAAGTGTTCTAAAGAATCTGGATTCAGCGCTTTGACTGCACCAAAATCAATCAGAACAATTTTGCGATCGCTACGACGACGAATCAAGTTAGCAGGTTTAATATCGCGATGAATCACTTGACAGCTATGAACAAAAGCAAGAATCCGTAAAATATCATATAAGCTAGAGATTAATTTCGCCTGTTGCCATTGCTTTCCTTCACCAATTTCAGATTCCAAGGTTTCCCCTTCGATAAACTCCTGCACTAGATAAAATTCACCATTTTGTTCAAAGTGCGCGAACAACCGTGGAATCTGATCGTGAATACCTAAGTCTTGCAGAGTTTTTGCTTCGCTCTCAAATAGTCGTTTGGCGATCGCCAGTTCTTGGGGTTTGAGTAATTGGAGCTTGAGCTGCTTAACAACACAAGCGGGTTGATTTGGCAGTTGCAAATCTTGTGCTAAAAATGTTTGCCCGAAACCACCACCACCAAGTGGTTTTACAATTTTATATCTGCCTGCAAGAATTGCTTCAGCATTGGTCATGGTGGTTGCAATCAGTTTTAAGTTTTAACAAATAATCTCATCCATAATACAGCGAACTATAATTCATTAAAGCCTCTAAGTTCCTGTGCAGAATAAATTACCCAAACCCGTAAAGTTATACCAATTCCCAGAAGTGTGGCTACACTTCTGGGAATTAAAAAACAAACCCTGTAAGGGTTTTGAAAGCACAAAATGGCTACGCCATTTTGTGCTTTGGTATTACGCCCCTACGGGGCGCAACTTTACGGGTTTGTTTTTTTGATTAATTATGTCCATCTACTTATAGATTTCAGGATCTAATTTTCACCATAGCAACACAACAGATCGATATTTTCTTGGATCGATGAAGCTGATGCGTGGAGTGCAGCAAGTTCAACGTCTGTAAGTTTTAGCTCGATCACTTTTTCGACACCTTGTCGTCCTATTTGTACTGGGACACCCATAAATATATTCTTTAAGCCATACTCACCCGCAAGATGCGCCGCCGCAGGATAAATTCGATGCCGATCGCTAATAATTGCTTCCACCATTACATAGGCGGCGGCTGATGGCGCAAAGTACGCACTTCCATTTTGGAGTAGTTTGACGATTTCGGCTCCACCATTACGAGTTCGCTCTACTAGTCTAGTGATCGCCTCTTCTGACAATAGCTCGGTAATCGGCACACCATTTACTGTTGATAGTCTTGGCAATGGCAACATCAAGTCACCATGTCCACCCAAAACAGTGGTGTAAATATCCGCAGTGGAAATTCCTAATTCCATGGCAATAAAAGTTTGAAATCTGGCGGCATCTAACACTCCTGCCATCCCAATTACTCTCTGCGGTGGTAACCCACTTACCTGCCATGCGAGATAGGTCATCACATCTAGAGGATTAGTGACAATCAGCAAAATTGCATTGGGTGATAGAGGGATCGCCTTCTGCACCACTTCTTTAACAATTGATGCATTAATTTTGAGCAGATCATTACGGCTCATACCTTCTTTGCGTGGCAAGCCTGCGGTAATCACAATGACATCTGAGTCTTTGGTGTCAGTATAGTCGTTAGTGCCGATAATTTGGCGATCGTGATTGGAGATGGTATGCGCTTGAGCAAGATCGAGGGCAATTCCCTGTGGTTTGCCTTGGACAATATCGCATAACACCACATCTGCCAAATTTTGTTTGGCAATACGCTGGGCGAGCATCCCGCCGACATTACCCGCACCAACAACGGTGACTTTAGGCGATCGATAATCTTGTATTTGTGTCGGCATAATTTTTTAAAAAAGCATAAAAGCTAAAAAAAGAGGAAGGCGCTTTGCGCCTTCCTCTTTTAGAATTTGATTGTGCGCCGATGGGCTGCTACAGACTCAACTAAACCGATCGCCATAAAATTAGCGAGTAGTGCCGAGCGTCCATAACTGAGCCAAGGCAAAGGAATGCCTGTCACTGGTGCAACATTAATATTCATACCGATATTGACAAAGGTTTGAAAGAGGATAAAAGAAAATACGCCGATCGCCAAGAGCGAACCAAAGTTATCCCGTGCATTTACCGCAACCACCAGCAATCGCCAACAAACGCCCAAAAACAACAACAAAACGCAGAGGCAGCCAGCAAACCCAAACTCCTCTCCGATCGCCGAAAAAATAAAGTCAGTATGTTGTTCAGGAATAAAATTTAGCTGCGTTTGCGTACCCTGAAGCCAACCTTGACCAAAAAGTTGTCCTGCACCGATCGCAATTTTGGACTGGATGACGTGGTAGCCAGCACCGAGAGGATCTTGATTAGGGTCGATAAATAGCAATAGGCGCTTTTTTTGATAATCGTGGAGAATATTCCACAATAAAATTCCTGCTTGTCCAGACACCAAATTGATTACCACCGCAATCACTGTACTGATAATCCGAAACCAAGGCAATGAAACCCAAGCTGCCACACCCATCAGGATTACCCAAACAATCCAAGCAGGTAAATAAAGTGAAAATAGGACAGCCGACACAATTGGCGAAAATATGAGTACCAACCAGCCTAAACTTGCACCAGCCCAATAGAGCATCCCAATCGTAATCGCCGCAAAGACCAAAGATGTACCAAGGTTCGGTTGTAAAAAAATCAATACCCAGGGCGGTACGGTTATCCAAGCCACTTTAAAAGCATCTATTGGATTTTGGATCGGGCGATCTTGCATCACCGCAGCTAAAGAAATAATTATGCCGACCTTGGCAAATTCTGAAGGCTGAATATTGAAACCGCCGATCGTAATCCAACGTTCTGCACCAAGAGCCGTTGTACCAATAATCATCACTAATACCAAAGAGATATTGGTGATTGCATAGGTGATCCAGTGTAATCGCAATAACTGATCGTAGTGAAAACGGGCGATCGTAAACATGGCAACCAACCCCACCGATCCTGTGACCCAATGTTGCCACCATTCAGAGCGCTGGGCGCGAAAGTCTGAACTATAAATGGCAACGCCACCAAGAATCATCAATAGGATCGGGAAAATCAGTAATAAAGGATCGGCATCACGCCACTCCCGTTTAATATTTTCCCAGTTGGGTAGTTCTAAACCTTTTACGATCATAAACGCAGCTAATTTTGCTTCAGTTATTATTATGTACCTTATTCCAAGATTTAATAGACCTATAGCAATGAAAGCTTTGCTTAGGAT
>JBJTVM010000382.1:0-2843 GCA_046081205.1 Pseudanabaena sp.
CTTTGAGGCGATGGACTTCTGTTTCCATTGTGCCATTGGGATATAGACGCAAATGTCGAAATCCGGGAGGTTGACTGTCAATTTGGAACTTTTGATTTTTTGGCTCAAACTGAATACAAGTCGAAGGAGTTACTAAACAACGTACAGAATTATGGGGGGTTTCATAAACTTGATCAAAATCTTGATGAGCATGTCCATTCAGGACAACTTCTATTTGCGGATGGCGATCGCAAATTTCCCAAAACTGATCTTGGTTTTCTAAACAAATACCATCAATCCATTTGGAACCAAGTGGCACAGCAGGATGATGAAAAGCAATTAAAGTCGGGCGATCAGGATGTGCTGCCAGCGTATCTTCTAGCCATAATAATTCTGAATCTGCCAAGTATCCATGTACAGCACCAACAACAACTGAGCTAAGTAACAAAATTCTCCACTTACCAACATCTAGCGATCGGCTAAGGTGAACATATTCGCTAGGTAAATGCGCTTGCATCAAGGGCAAATCATCATGATTACCAGCTAAGCAATAGGAATGAACCCCAAACTTATCTAGCGATCGCCTCAAGCGATCATATGATGTAGCACTACCATCTTGAGTCAGATCCCCCGTCAAAAGCAATAAATCAATCTGCGGTAAGGTTCTTTTAATATTAATTAAAACCTCTTGAAAAGAGGCTTCTGTTTGAATGCCAACCAAAGATTGCTCGATATCTTCAAATAGATGAATATCAGTTAATTGAGCAATGGAAACAAAACTACCATAATTCATTGGATTCTTCATACTACCTAGGCTTGTACAGATAAGCTCTACAGCAATTACCGATCAAACGAACCACTGTATATTTTTAAAAGATATGCGAAGCAGCATTCTCAAAAAACTTGGGCTTAGGTGTGATCACAAAGCGCTGTAAGTAGCAACTATTTATTTCTACTTCGACTTTTTTTAGAATACTTGAATGCATCTAAACAAAACAGTGACCGCTCAGCCCATAGAGCAGGAAACCAGATTTTTAAGCTATTTAGACTATTGTTTGAAAATTGTTTGAAACATTGTCAACAAACTAAGGCAAAAAAGCAGATGTAAAAATCATACATTTGCCTATTAACTTATGATATCTGTAATCGGTGCAATGTGATTTGTATCACAGGGCATCTAAATTCTAAGTAAATACTCCTATTAGTGGCATATCGTTAATTCTTATACCAAAGCACAAAATGGCTACGCCATTTTGTGCTTTCAAAACCCTTACAGGGTTTGTTTTTTAATTCACAGAACTGTAGCCACCCTTCTGTGAATTAGTATTATGTGGGAAGGGCGTAATTTCAACCCCAATCCCGTAAGGTTGTACCCCTGCGGGATACAACCTTACGGGATTGGGTAATGTATTCTGCACAGGTACTTATGCTATTTGGCAAATCTCGAACCTATAACGATCCTATCCATGGCGCGATTACTCTTGACAGCAATGATCCCACGGAGTCTCTACTAATTCAACTAATTGATACGCCTGAATTCCAGCGTTTGAGGCGAATTCGTCAACTTGATATTGCTTATTTTACATTTCATGGTGCTGAGGGTTCGCGATTTACACATTCTCTAGGCGTAATGGCTTTGACTCGTCGCGCTTTTGACGCGATCGCTACTAAATATCCTTACCTAACGATCCATCGGACAGTTGTCTTAGTCTCGGCGTTACTTCACGACCTTGGGCATGGAGCCTATAGCCATGCATCGGAAGAAGTATTTGGGAGTAATCATGAAATATGGACTCTCCGTTTGTTAAAGTTCGGCAAAATTGCTGAGGTTCTTAATAACTTTTCGGCGGACTTAATTGCTGACTTAGAAAACGTATTTACAAAAAAATATGCAGTGCCATTGATCTATCAGCTCATCTCTAGTCAAATCGATTGCGATCGCCTTGATTATTTAGAACGTGATAGTTATTTCACGGGTGCTAAATATGGACAGTTAGATCTGGATCGTATTTTGTTAGCTCTACGCTTTGATCCAATTTCTCAAAACTTAGTAATTGGGCGCAAGGGGATAGTGGCGATCGAGCATTATTTGACTGTGCGCTATTTTATGTATTTGCAGGTCTACAACCATCCTAAAAACCTAGCGGCAAGATTTTTATTAGAAAGGATCTTTCGGAAGGCAAAGATCTTAATTGCTTCGGGAGAAATATTTAGCGATCTCACCATGACGGCTTGGCTAACTCAAGATCCACAATCGCTAACCTGTGAGGAGTACTTCGCCTCCGATGACACAGTGTTTGCCTATCATATTCATCGATGGCGCGATAGCGGCGATCGCACGCTTGCGGATTTATGTCGCCGTTTTTTAGATCGCGATTTATTGCGAGCTACTGATATCTCTCATTTTGACGACATTCAGCAACAGGAGAGTCTCGAAAGTTGGCGTGATAAACTAATTTCTCAAGGGCTAGAACCTAAGTACTATTGCGGGATTCGGGTCTCACGGACTAAAGGCTATAGCATTTACAAACAAGGCATCAATGTCCAGACTGAGCAAGGTTTACAGGATATTGCGCGGTTGTCGCCACTAGTACAGGCGATCGTGCAACCAATTCAAAGAGCATGGCTACTGCATCCTTGACATTCTCAAAAGGATTGAGAATTTCTAGTTACGAGATTTTGCGATCGCCGTTGTAAAGCATGGCATTCAAAAAACTGATCAAGACATCATGGCTTTGTTCAGAGCCAAAGATTTTCTTGAACGCAAAATCAGTCTTAGGGCTGATAAATTTCATATGCTCATGTCAATGAAAGTTTTGCTTAGGGCATAAAACCCAAATACATAAAGGCGGCGCTTCGCGCCG
>JBJTVM010000383.1:0-9026 GCA_046081205.1 Pseudanabaena sp.
TAAAGGTAGCAATTCTCATGCAAAGTACCTGTGCAAAATAAATTACCAACCCCCGTAAAGTTGCGCCCCTGAGGGGCACAACTTTACGGGGGTTCTTAGCTACTTAACCTTTAACACCAATACTTGCCTCGGTTGGAATAATGTAGCGCTGGAGAAATACAAACACGATAAATACTGGCAGCATCGAAATTGCCGAACCTGCGGCAATTAAGCGCCAATCCTCAGAAAAGGCACTAGCAAGGCTGGCAATCCCCCTTGGCAATGTATAAAGCTCAGCCTTGTCAACAATTACCAACGGCCAAAGAAAATCACCCCACATTGCCACAAAGGTAAAAACCGCAAGCGTCGTTAAAGCAGGACGCGCCGCAGGCAGCATCACATGCCACCAAATTCCCATACTAGAGCAACCATCCATTCGCGCTGCCTCTTCCATTTCTTTAGGAACACTTTGGAAAGCTTGGCGCAGGAGAAATATGCCAAAAGCTGAAATTACATAGGGAAAAATCAAGCCAGCATAAGTATTTTTGAGGTTTAGCTGCACCGCCAGAATATAAAGGGGAATCATTGTAATTTGAAACGGAATCATCGTCGTACCAACGATCGCCCAAAATATCGGATCGCGCCCTTTAAAATCTAGTCTGGCGAGGGGAAATGCGGCGAGGGAACAGAATAGTAAATTTAAAATGACAGTGACGCTAGCAACCAAGAAACTATTCCAAAGATAAAGATCGAAACGGGAATTTTGCCATACCTTGAGGAAATTCTCCAAGGTGGGCTGGGCAGGTAAGAGTTGTGGTGTAGCCTGAAAAATATTTTCGCTTGGTGATTTAAAAGCGGTACTTACTAGCCAAAGCAGAGGAAATACCGTTAAAGTGGCGATCGCAATTATGAGAAAGAATTGGGGAATATTTCTAAAGATATTTGCGGACGATTTTAGTTTTTGAGGTTTCATAATCCCTACTGCAATGGCTATGTCAAATTCACATAGTTTTAGATATGAGTGATGTTATCGATATCGACAAGTTGACGTTGCTGACGAATCCGAAAATTACGTTTTTGCTTTCTTGGATATTCGGCTATGTCAAACTCTAACCTTTCGCCACCCATTAGATAAACTAAGTCTTCTTCAAAGGGATTTCGCATACCATGAGGCAAAGATGGGGCAGCAAAGCCCATAAAATCTCCTGCACCTACTTCAATTTCATGATCACCAATTTCGGCAATTCCACGACCAGAAATAATATAAATAAATTCCTCCTCATATTCATGAAAATGAAATTCTGTTGTCTCCTTACCAGATTCAACTCTTACTAAATGAATTCCTAAATTTTTCATGCCTACTAAATCACTAAGTGATTTAGTATTTCTACAAGCATTGGAGTCAAGAAAGTGAATCTTTGTGATCTCTGACAAATTGTCAATATCATTTGCTGTCAGTAAGTGAGGAACTTTGATGTCATTTGTCATAATTGATTCTCTCTAATATTTTAAGATCAAGAATGGTGATTATATATTCTAGGCAATTGTCTTGGCTGGATTAATGAATTTAAAAGTCAAGATTGAGATAACAAAAATAATTAGAAATAGAAATACTCCAATTGCTGAAGCATATCCCATTTCTAAACTCGTAAAGCCTTTATCATATAAGTAATAAACTACAGTTTTTGTACTATTGGCAGGACCACCTTGAGACATGATATAAACCTCTTCAAAGACCTTCATTGCGCCAATTGAAGAAATCACTGCCACGAGAATAATGTAAGGCTTCATCAAGGGAATCGTAATATCTAAATGTTTTTGCCAACCATCAGAACCATCGATCGCTGCTGCTTCATATAAATCTGCGGGGATAGCCTGTAAACCTGCTAGATAAATGACCATATAGTAACCAATACCACGCCAAATCACCACAGCAATAATCGCAAAAATCGCAGTTTTAGGGTCAGTTAACCAAGGGATTTTGACATCTTGAAATGAAATCGTTGACAGAAAATAATTTAAAATCCCGTTTTGAGCGTAAACCCATTTCCAAGCAATACCAGAAACTACCACAGAAACAATCACTGGAAAATAATAAATAGCTCGAAAGAATTTAATACTGCGTAATTTTTGATTGACTAAAATTGCTAAAGCTAAAGGTAAAACTACAAGGCTCGGAACTGCAAATATTAAATAGATTAAGGTATTACTTAAAGTCTTCCAAAAAGTTTGATCTTTCCAAAGATTTAGATAATTTTTCCAACCAATAAATTCAGGACTACCAACAAAATCATAATTAGTAAAACTTAAATATATAGCTTGGAATACAGGTAAGAATGATGTCAAAAAGAGAAAGGCGATCGCTGGTAATAAAAATAAATATGGAGTCCAAGAAAACTTCTTACCTAGTTTTTGCTTCTTTAGTTTTACATTGGTCTGCATAGAAAATCTCAATAGTTAAGAGCAGGAACTAAAATAATGCTCTTCATCCTACCAAACTGCTTGCCTGATGAGATTAATACCAAAACACAAAATGGCTACGCCATTTTGTGTTTTGGTATCAGTGCTCCTGAGCATCAGGTTAACAAATCTCAGCTATGCTTAACACTTTGTAATGAATTTGTAATAGCATAGGGGGTAAATCTACACAATAACCTCTATGTTGGAACCTTCTCTAGCCGTGACAACCCAAGATTTGACTATTGCAGAAACCACCGAAACGCCATCATTGAAGGTTCCAGATTTTGCGCTAGCTCATAGAGAGCAAGACTACCTCAGCGCTACCCTTAATAATGCAGAATTTGCGCCAACCGATAGTTTTGTGCGTCGTCACATTGGCGCGAGTTCTTCAGAAATTCAGCAAATGCTCACAGCGATCGGTTGTGACTCTCTTGATGAAATGATTGATAAAACTGTGCCTGCAGCGATCAGAATGAAACAGCCGTTAAGACTAGGGGAAGCACGCGGGGAATATGAACTATTAAAAGAATTGAAGACGATCGCCTCGAAAAACCAAGTTTGGCGATCGTATATCGGTACGGGCTATTACAACTGCATCACGCCACCGATTATTCAGCGTAATATTTTAGAAAATCCGGGGTGGTATACGCAATATACGCCTTACCAAGCAGAAATAGCTCAAGGTCGATTGGAGGCTTTGCTCAATTTCCAAACCATGATTATCGACTTGACGGGCTTAGAAATAGCCAATGCGTCACTTTTAGATGAAGGAACTGCGGCGGCGGAAGCCATGACTATGGCATCGGGAATTGCCAAAAATAAGGGGAATAAGTTTTTTGTCTCCAGTGACTGTCATCCACAGACGATCGCTGTCGTCGAAACCCGTGCAATTCCCTTGGGAATTGAAATCGTAATTGGCAAGCATGACCAAGTGGTATTTGATAAGAATTTCTTTGGTGCTTTGTTGCAATATCCTGCTAGTGATGGCGCGATCTATGACTATACAGAGGTAATTTCGCAAATCCATACTCAGGGAGGCTTAGCGATCGTCGCTGCTGATTTATTAGCGCTCACCTTGATCAAATCGCCAGCCGAGTTAGGTGCAGACATTGCGATCGGTAGCGCCCAAAGATTTGGTGTTCCCTTTGGTTATGGCGGTCCTCACGCTGCTTATCTAGCAACCAAGGAAGCCTATAAGCGACAAATGCCAGGACGTTTAGTAGGAGTTTCTAAAGACGTGCATGGTCGCCCTGCGCTGCGTCTGGCATTGCAAACCCGTGAGCAACATATCCGTCGCGACAAGGCAACCAGTAACATTTGTACGGCTCAAGTACTGCTGGCGATTATGGCAAGTATGTATGCGGTTTATCATGGTGCAGAGGGATTAAAACAGATTGCTCAACGAGTTAATCTTTTAACTGCAAGCCTTGCAAACGCGATCACCAATTTCGGTCATACAGTTACACATCAAGCTTTCTTCGATACGATTCGCATTGATCTGAAGGGAATCTCTAGCAATGAGATTAAAGCTAGAGCCGCCGCTAAACAAATTAATTTACGGTATTTAGCAGATAATGCGATCGCTATCAGCCTCGATGAAACCGTCTCTAAACAGGATTTAATAGACCTCATCGAAATTTTTACTGACGAAAAAACAACCAATCCCCAATCTCCAATCCCCAATTACCACCCCCCAATCCCCAATTCCCTAATTCGCACTTCCCCCTACCTCAACCATCCCACATTCAATTCCTATCATTCTGAATCAGAACTGCTGCGTTATATATATCGTTTGCAATCGAAGGATTTATCGCTCACCACATCGATGATTCCCCTTGGTTCCTGTACGATGAAACTCAATGCTACTTCGGAGATGCTGCCTGTGACATGGGCAGAATTTGGTAATATTCATCCCTTTGCACCATTAGAGCAAACCCAAGGCTATCAGATTCTGTTTCAACAATTGGAAACTTGGCTTGCGGAAATCACAGGCTTTGCAGGCGTGTCACTCCAGCCGAACGCAGGATCTCAGGGTGAATATGCAGGTTTACTTACTATTCGCGCTTATCATCAACATCGTGGACAAACCAATCGCCATATTTGCCTAATTCCCACATCAGCACATGGTACTAATCCTGCCAGTGCAGTCATGGCAGGGATGAAGGTAGTAACCGTAAATTGCGATCAAGAAGGAAATATTGATGTATCTGACCTCAAGGCAAAGGCGGAGAAGTATCAGCATGAACTCGCAGCCCTAATGGTGACTTATCCTTCCACTCATGGCGTATTTGAGGAATCGATTAAGGATATTTGCGATATCGTTCACTATTACGGTGGGCAGGTATATATGGATGGCGCGAATATGAATGCTCAAGTCGGACTCTGTCGTCCAGGAGATTTTGGCGCGGATGTCTGTCATTTAAATCTGCATAAGACTTTCTGCATTCCTCATGGTGGTGGTGGGCCAGGAATGGGACCGATTTGTGTTGCTCCCCAGTTAGTTCCATTTTTGCCAAAGCATCCTTTCACAGAAGTTACAGAAGTTACGCAACCCAATACGATCGCGGCGGCTCCTTGGGGTAGTGCGAGTATTCTCACAATTTCATGGGTATATATTACCTTGATGGGATCAAAGGGCTTAAAACTGGCGACTGAAGTGGCAATTCTCAATGCCAACTACATGGCTCAACGGCTTGCGCCCCACTATCCGATTCTTTATACAGGCAAAAATGGCTTAGTTGCCCATGAATGTATTATTGACCTCCATGATTGCAAAAATATTGCAGGAATTGAGGTGGATGATATTGCCAAGCGCTTGATGGATTATGGTTTTCATGCACCGACGGTTTCTTGGCCAGTGGCTGGAACAATGATGATCGAGCCAACGGAAAGTGAATCCAAAGCAGAACTCGATCGCTTCTGTGATGCGATGATTGCCATTAAGCAAGAGGTAAATGCGATCGCCTCTGGTGATCTCGACAAGCTAGACAATCCGCTCAAAAATGCCCCCCATACTGCTGAAACCTTACTCGCTGACAACTGGGCTCATGCCTATAGTCGCCACCAAGCCGCTTACCCCGCACCTTGGCTGAAGGAGCACAAGTTCTGGGCAAGTGTAGGACGCATTGATAATGCTTTTGGCGATCGCAATTTCGTTTGCTCTTGCCTACCCATAGAAGCTTACGAATAGTTCTATCAAGAGAGAAAATGGCAACGCCATTTTCTCTCTTATGGATCACTGTCATTACCATGACTCTCTTTGAAAATCTAAGGTTGTATATCAAATCTAGTACGGAAATTTCCATACTTAATCCAATATTGCCTTAGTTGATGGTGAGGCGTATGTAAGCTAGCTTTCGACCTATATAGGAGCACTTGACGGTGATCACCCATCCAAATTTTATCAACAGGATCGACAGAAATAACAGTTCCACCAAGAGCCACAACGCATTCAGAAAAACGTTCTACGGCACTGTAGTCAACACTTTCAAATACAAAGAAGTTTCCTAAGCAAATCAGATGGCGACTACGAATCCAGCATTGCATCTTTTTTTGAGCTTCTGGTGGCAGCATTTTTGCTTCATTTGACTCCAAGTTGATTTCAGGAAGTTTATAAGACAGTTGGGACTTCATGGGCAAAGCTCTCCTGTTTTTCAAATTTTAGTGGGCCAGTCGTAGAACCCCAAACCTGTTGATGGGTATGAACATCCATCCCTTTGTCGAGACTCACCCAAGTCGTTTCGGTGATTTCGACATAGCTATCGAGATAGGTTTTACAGCCATTTTTCTCGATAAAGCAGCTATTCCCTTCTACCTCTCCAAAGAAGCGATCGCCTTCTCTTCTAAATACCATTGAGCAATTATGGCGACGCTCGATCACATCAGGCGAAATAGTATTGAGAATATCTAAATTACGCCCTGAACCAGCATAAAACATGGCATTTTTGAGGCTGAAGTTCTCAATATAAATATGATTGTCTCGATTGACTAGGCGATGAACTCCTTGGCGGTAAGGAGTCCATAGATCGTAATCATAGACCTGTTCTGAATAGAGTCCAATCCCTGAGAAGAAATCAAAAGGCAGAGGACGAAAGAAAACATGGATATGGGCAAAATCTTTAGGGTTAGACGATGCCTGTTTATAGTTACTAAAATCTCCTGCCATCCAACGAGCAAGGGTGAGTAAATCATTTGATATCACTTCAGCTTTATCGATCATTTTCGGAGATATTGTATCTTAAGGTTTCAGATGAGAATTGACAACGCAAAACATAACTTTTGAGGCTGTATACCTACATGTCAAACATGACGTATCTGCATCTTATAACTTTTGGCGAATCTCTGAAGAGAAAGAAGCCGTGACTAAGCCTGTACCTGCACTAGTTTTAATTAATGATACTCGGCAACGCACATTAGGATTAACAAACCAGATTTTTTCTTCAGCCGCTGCGCGATCATAGGTAGTGATAAGCACAAACGTACCATCATCGGTAAAGTGATATTCTCCAATTGCCGCAACTTCTTCTGCGTAGCCTCGTTCACGGAGGAGTTTTCCTCTCCTTGGCTCTACAGGGTCAGGGACTGGGATTAAAACGCAATTACCCTTAATAGGTTCGCTATCTTCCCAGTCAGATTGACCTTCCCAACTCATCCGAAATGGTGATATCACCGTTTGTGGATCAATATTGTAGGTTTTGCAGAGTTCGATCACTTCTGAGGCTTCAGTGGAAACGGAAGTAATATCAATTTCCGACTGAACAGCTTCAAAATGACCGAATGCTAAATGATGGGCACTACGTTGTGAGCGCCAATGCCCAATCGATTTCTCTACAAATTCCTGAATGTCCATTAATTTTTTGACTAACTTTTGGGTTTCCGTGGCGATCGCGTTACTTGAAGATCACTTTTGGGCTTGTTAAAACCATTACCTGATTTACTAGAGGTTTTGGTCTTTTTCGATTTAGATAATGGTGTAGCCAATTCAGATGATTCAATTGCAGGCTCTACTGTTGTGACTGGTAGACTTACTTCAACATCATTTTTAACGGCTTCTTTCAGACCATTAAGAATGATGTCAGAAATTTGCTCAGAAGAGGTTTCGGGAAGGTGGTTGGTATCTTGTTCAGGACTAGATTTTGTAGCAGTCTCTACAACTGTTTCTGAAATTGGCTCTACATTGATTTCTGGAACAATCTCAACAATGGGTTCTGGTGCAACAACTATCTCAGCGATCGCTGGTTCCTGTCCTTGAGGGATCGACTCTTTCTTGCTAATACTATTACTAGTTTTAGTCTTAGTAGGAGTGCGCGATTTTTTGGCTTTGATTGGTTCAGCGGCAGGATTTTGATTGGTTGAGATGGATTCAGAAATAATTTCCAAAACAGGCTCTTGCTCAGTAGCTACCTCAGAGATCGCTACAGGCTCTTTCCCTGAAGTACTAAGCTCCTTTTTACTAAACCCATGTCCGGTCTTAGAAGAAGTCCTTGACTTTTTAGGTTTAGCTGTTGTTTCAGAAATAACCTTTTCAGGTTTAGAAATAGGTAATGCAGCTTCTGAAGTTTTTTCAGAATTGATCTCAAGAGCGTCCTCAAGAATAACTGTAGGGATATTTTCTAAAATTGGTTCTGATACATCCTCAAGCTTAATTTCAGACTCAGACTCGGAAACTATCTCAGAGGTATCTTTAGTAACACTTTGTACAGTGCTTCCCAGAGTAAGCTCTGTACTAGTTTCTAAAGGTTCAGTAGCAACTTGTATAATCACAATCTCAGGAGTTGCTTCAACAACACTGTTGTTGTCTTCGAATAATGCAATCACAGGTTCAACTGTGGGCAAATTAGGCTGAAATCTTTGAATAGATATATTTGCAATCTTGCCACCAAATCGTTGGATTGACTGCAACCTTCTAGAAAGGGAGCTATAGGGAACTGTAACTGTACACCTAGTACCTTGCTTGTTGGGTTGATTACCGCCTGCAAACTTGATGGTGATGAGGTGACTTGAATCAACGCTTAAGTTTGAGCTAGCGGAATTAAAATCTATACTTTTCATGGCAAACTCATCCCTGAGATCGCAATTGTGCGACCACATATCAAAACATTTTTAAATTATCTGTATAAGTATTCCGTAAAACGTCTCTGAAAATTAGTTTTTTTATGACTCAAATGTTACAAAAAATCACTTAGTAATCTTTTGCAACATTTGGGTCAATTCTTTACCCATCTCTAATGGTAAAAGAATGCTGTAGCTATTCCTCTAATTACTTAATTCTTAAGCAATTTCTGTAATGCTAATGATTTTGCCAGAGCTACGGTTAATACCTTGGATTTGAGCAGACATGTTGCTTTTTGTGACGATGATCTCAGTGGTGTTAACATGGCGGCGTGCGCCAAACTTGGAACCAGAGACTAAGATTTTGAAGCGTTTTTCAGTGCCAGAACCAATTGTGGCAGTAGAAGGCTTAATTGCTTTGCTGCTGTTGGTTGCCACTTCATAAACTAGCTGCGAAGATTGCACAGCACTATCAAATTGGGCTGCACCACGATCAAGAGCGAAAATGCGATTGTAGCCAACCTGATAGGCGTTGG
>JBJTVM010000384.1:0-14404 GCA_046081205.1 Pseudanabaena sp.
CCGCCATTTGGTGCTTTCAAAACACTTACAGGGTTTGGTTGTTAATTCTCAGAAGTGTCGCCAAACTTCTGTAAATTGGTATAACATAACGTGAATTCAATATAGCCATTTACGGCGTGCAAAGCACGCCGTAAATGGCGAAAGACGGGAAGAATCGCTTAGCGATTCTTCCCGTCTTTCGCTTTCGTCGAACTGACGTTAGCATAACGTCAGTTCGACGAAAGCGACAACAGCTATATCTTTTACAATGCAAGTAGCTATGGCTATAATTGCGAAGGCTACGATAAAAAAGTAACAATTGTTTGTCGCTTGTAGCGTTTTTCAATCAAGCGAGTTACAAGGGTTGGTTTCCCGCAAACCAACCTGTACTTCACTAGCCTGATAAAGGCTATACCAGTGGTGATATAGGAAATTGAAAACATGGGAAATTTTGGCAGTTGGCTAATTAAGCTTGGACAAAGTTGTTTACTGATCGGACAAATTATCACCCATGTTTTGATCTATCGGCGCTTTCATTGGCGCAACACGATTGAGCAAATGTCGATAGTTGGTACAGAGTCACTGCTGATCACCTTGATTACAGCTTCCTTTGTCGGCGCTGTTTTTACGATTCAGGTAGCGCGAGAATTTATTAACTTTGGCGCACAACAAGCGATCGGTGGTATTTTGGCGATCGCCTTAGCCCGTGAGCTAATCCCTGTACTTACAGCCGTAATTATTGCCGGTCGTGTGGGTTCTGCATTTGCTGCCGAAATTGGCACAATGCAGGTAACTGAGCAAATTGATGCGCTCTATATGTTACGCACTAGTCCTGTGGATTATCTGGCAACGCCTCGTGCGATCGCTTGTCTACTCATGCTACCAGTTCTCACGATTTTAGGATTCTTAACTGGTATGGTAGGTGGCTTGTTTTTATCTCAAGCTATGTACGCGATTCCTCACAATATGTTTCTCAATTCTGTGCAGAATTTGCTTAAGCCTTGGGATTTAATTGCTGCGCTAATCAAGTCTAGTATTTTTGGGGTTTTAATTTCAGCGATCGGGACAACATGGGGCTTAACTACTACAGGTGGAGCAAAAGGTGTAGGTGAGTCCACTACTACCGCAGTTGTTACGGCATTACTGGCGATATTTATCAGTAATTTCTTCCTGTCATGGGCTTTCTTTCAAGGTATCGGCTCATCACTGACTGGTCCATAGTGCTACAAGAGTTTTCTCAAAGTCTGTTATGTTGGGTCTAGAGTGCTATCTTGACTGATAACGATTTCATCCCATAGCACAATCGGCAAAAAAATTATGACTGCAACACTTGTCAAACCGTCACTGCTAATTCATGAGATTTGCGTTGAGAAGGTTGGAAATCTTAGTTTATTTAGGTTTAGTGATCGACTACAGGACCGCATGGAGGCGCTTTTAGAGAAAAGAAAATTGGAGCCGCTTTCAGTTGAAGAGATTCCAGAGTTAGAAACCATTGGCGAACTAGATCGAATTTTTACTCATATGAATGCAATGCTTGCTGCTCAAAATGTCAATTCCTGATGCAATAAAGAAAATTGTCCGCGAACGAGCAAAATTTGTTTGTGAATATTGCCATTCACCAGAGCGACTTAGTGCTTCTCGATTTACGCTCGATCATCTCATTCCTGTATCGCTAGGAGGCTCAGATGATTTAGATAATCTTGCGCTTGCTTGCCGCCATTGTAATGAGAGACGCTATAACTTTCTTGAGGCGCTCGATCCACAAACTCAGGAAGTTGTGCCAATTTTTTAATCCTCGCAAGCAATACTGGTCGGAACATTTTGTATGGATAAATAACGGTACTGAAATTAAGGGGATTACGGCAGTTGGAAGAGCGACCTGTGATCGGTTTGATCTTAATGATCTGAGATATCCTCAAGAAGACTCGATCCGAGCTACAAGATCTTTTTGAACTCAAACAGGACTGCATCCGCCAGATGATGACGTATGTGAGGTTTAACTAAATTGGATTTGGTTGAAGATGGTCAACTTTGCAGTATGGCGATCAAATACCCTAGTTAACGTCAGTTCGGGTTAAGGATACTCAAAGACAAAAAATGGCTGAAATGAAGTAAACACGTTTGACAAGGTTTGAAATTGTTAACGAAGCAGTGTGGGTTTCGGCTTATCCCGAACTCACGTTATTTATCGAGGGATTAGTATGAAATAATCCAGAATAGCCACATTTGTCGCAATCGATAAAGAATTGCAAACCACTTTTTCTAATCTTGGTGCGAGATCCATAGGATGGGCAGATATTTTTAATTGCCGTATTTTTACTGCAATCGTTACATTTGAAGAAGTAACTGTGAACATAGGCGATCGCAATATTTGTGCTTTGGCAATGGGAGCAGATGTTTGTTGAAGGTGGTTTAATGGTTTTGATTACTGGCTTATGGCTAACGTCTGGTTGCTGATGATTGCTTGGCTTTACGGGAATGATCTTTTTTGTTGGTGATGCTGGTTTGGCTGTGGCGATCGGCTTAGAAATTGAAGGATTTGTAATATCGGAAATAGATTGATTTGAATTGTTAGTCTTACTATTTGTATTGCTAGAAGCATTTATTTTTGCAGGTTGGTTGTGATCTAGCAAAAATTGACTGATTCTTGGTATTTCATCCTTTTCAAGCTCATAGGGAAGCTCTAAACTAAGGCTGAAAAGGCTATCTTTTTTTCGGTACTCAGTGGCGATCGCCTTAATCTTGTCAGGGATTTGATCAGCTTTACAAACAATATCCAGCTTGTCACTTTTGGGACGATTGATAATGCCAGAGTCGGATATAGCGACTAATATATCAATTGGCATCTTCGTAAAATGAGACTGCATACCAAAAAGCTTCTTATTCAGCAGTGTCTCAGCATTTGCCTCTAGATAATCCTTGATAAACTTTCCCTGCCTCTGAGCTTGCAAAATTGGAGAAGGCATTCCTGCCAAGCATTATTAAACCAACGCTTCCACTCGCCAAGTTCATTCACCTCAACACGAGTTGTCACACTTTTGCTCTCGATGATGATCATTCCATATCGATGCAATATCAAATGATCAATCTGACAAGTATCCCCCGCCTTTTCAAACCGTAGATTGTTAAAAATTAGAAATAGTGGATCGTCTTTAAACTCACGTTTTAGATAAAAAGCTAACTGAGATTCAGCACGAAATCCCGCTTTTAGCAATAGATCATTTGATTCAATGTGATCCAGTTCTTTAATAATCATGATTTCTTAAACCCCCAAAAAATTTTAAACTTCTAACGAAAAAGGGTGGATGCGCAAAGCGCATCCACCCTTTTGGGAATTTATTCAGCAACTGCGGCAGCACGGGCAGCAGCAGCTTCGTCAGGATGAATACCCAAACGAGTCAGATTGAAACGTCCGCGATTGTCAACTTCGCGGATTTTAATTAAGACTTCATCACCAACGGCAACTTCATCTTCGACCTTGCCCACACGTCCTTCCGCCAATTGGGAAATATGCACCATTCCTTCCTTCCCAGGAAGAAATTCTACAAATGCACCAATTGGAATAATCCGGGAGACCTTACCGAGATAGACATCACCTGAACCGACGCGACGAGTCATATTTTCGATGATCCGCTTGGCTTTGAGTGCGCCTTCACCACTCATTGACGAGATCATGACAGTGCCATCATCTTCAATGTCGATTTTGGCTCCAGTCTCCTCGGTAATGCCCTTGATGTTCTTACCGCCAGGACCAATGATCATGCCGATTTGTTCGGGATCGATGCGAATGGTCAACAAGCGCGGTGCATAGGGAGAAAGTTGTGGTCTTGGCGCAGGAAGTAGTTCTAGCATCTTTCCCATAATGTGGGAGCGACCAGTCTTGGCTTGGGTAATTGCGGCGCGCACGGTGTCCATAGAGATACTGGTAACCTTCATGTCCATTTGCAAAGCGGTAATTCCTGTGTCTGTACCTGCAACCTTAAAGTCCATGTCGCCAAGGAAGTCTTCAATGCCTTGAATATCGGTAAGAACGCGAACTTCATCGCCTTCTTTGATCAAGCCCATTGCTACACCACTTACTGGCTTGGAGATCGGTACGCCTGCATCCATTAGCGCAAGGGTTGAACCACAAACAGAACCCATTGAGGTAGAGCCATTAGAAGAAAGTACTTCTGACACAACCCGCAGAATGTAAGGGAATTCAGATTTAGAAGGGAGTACAGGTAAAAGAGCACGTTCGGCTAATGCACCGTGACCAATTTCACGACGACCTGGCGATCGCATTGGTTTGGCTTCACCCACAGAATAGGGGGGGAAGTTGTAATGGTGCATGTAGCGTTTTTTCGCGTCAGGATGCAAATCGTCCATTTCCTGTGCATCCCCAGGAGTGCCAAGCGTAGCGATCGACAATACTTGGGTTAAGCCACGATTGAATAAGCCGCTACCATGTACACGAGGTAATACACCTACTTCAGTCCAAATTGGGCGGACTTCATCAAGCTTACGTCCGTCAATCCGCACATTCTGCTCAATCACTTGCAAGCGCATTAGCTTTTTGGTGAGTTCCTTGTAAGTCGCACTAACCACTTTTTTGTCAGCTACTAGCTTTACTGGATCTTCATCTGGCAGAGCCGCGATCGCCTCTAAAAGCTCAGCCTTGATCGCATCGAGAGCAGCATCGCGAACATTACGATCCTTTTCACAGCTTGCCACTACTTGAGCAACTTTATCTTTGACTGCGGCAGTAATAAAGTTTTCTAAGGTGAGGTCAGTTTCAGGGGCTACGATTTCAGGTAAAGCCAGACCCATCTCTTGCAGCAAATCAACTTGGGCTTTGATTAGCTCTAGTACTGCTTCATAACCAAAGTCGATCGCTTCGATCATGTCGGCTTCTGGCAGTTGATTAGCCCCAGCTTCAACCATGATGATCCCTTCGGCAGTACCAGCAACTACTAGATCAAGATCTCCTGCTTCTATTTCGGCGTAAGTGGGATTGATAATAAACTCATCACCGACTAGCCCAACACGCACACCAGCCATTGGCCCCATAAAGGGTAACCCTGCAATTAATGCGGCGATCGATGCGCCAGTTACTCCCAAAACATCGGGTGGGGCTTTTTCATCAAGAGCCATGGTTGTCGCCACAATCTGGACATCATCACGCAACCAGTTGGGGAATAGAGGACGCATGGGGCGATCAATCAATCGGCAAATGAGAGTTGCCTTTTCGGGAGGTCTACCTTCACGGCGCAAGAATCCTCCTGGAATCCGACCTGCTGCATACAGGCGCTCTTCGTAATCAACCAGTAGTGGTACAAAATCTACACCATCACGAGCAGGACCTCTGGTCGCTGTCACTAAAATTGCAGTCTCCCCACACTGGACTAATACTGAGCCGCCAGCTTGAGGTGCAAAAGTGCCAATTCTTAATTTAATTTCCCTGCCATAAAAAGGGATAATTTTTGTTACGGCATCCATCTATAATCTACTTCCGTTTTGATTTTTTTCTCGTTATATATCTCGCAATGTTAGCACTGATGTAGTAGGGTCTGTTGTTTGTTCTGTTGTTTGTTAAGTGAGATTGCTGCAAAAAATGGAGATAATGGGTTTTCATGTATCTCTAAGCCTCATTATTGGGTATCTCATGTTAAAAATTAAGAAATTTAAATCTTGTTAGGCTCTTTTACTTATTACAATAAATCTAAGAAATCATTTAAGAATTACTTTCTGCGGTCAAACGCTCTCAGAGATCCCCCTCAATCCCCCTTAAAAAAGGGGGAAGAAGAGCATTCTCACCCTCTTTTAAGGGGACTGTGGGAATCTAGGCAGTGCTTAAATGGTCTCTAAGAAAGAAAAATTTTCTTGAGCTTGCCCCCCCATATCCGAATTGCAGTGTTAGGTAGGAATTATGTTTAAAACTGTTTTATTCCCTTTAAACAGAAGTCAAGAAACCCGCCAAGCTGTAGCCATAGTGGTCGATCTTGTTCAAAAATATCAGGCGCAGTTATATGTACTATCAGTTGTTGATGCTGATGCTACTGATAGCGATCGCGCTTCATCGCAAGAACTAATTAACGAAATGGAGGCTTACTTTGCGGAAGTGGGTCTTACGATTAAAAGCAAAATGGCTCAGGGTAAAACTGCTTTTGTAATTTGCGATTTTGCTGATGAGATTAACGCTGATTTAATTGTGATGGGTTCACGGGGAATTAGCCTGACCGAAGAGCATCCCGATGGCAGCAGTGTTAGCCAAAAAGTGATTAATCTCTCGCCTTGTCCAGTATTGGTAGTTCCTTAAAACAGGCGGCGCTTTGCGCCACCTGTTTTAAGCCAAAAAATATTAAAAAGCGTTGCTTTGCAACGCTTTTTAATATTTTTTGGCTTGAGCATAAAGCAGTGTAAGCCAATCGTAGAGGCAGTTCATGAATTGTCTCTACGATTGGCGATTCAAAATTTGATGCATTACTAAGGAAGTCCATTCAATATCAGCTTCATTGTTTGATTTTCCTAAGGTGAGGCGGATACTATTTTTGGCTTCCATTGGTGAATATCCCATTTCTAAAAGGATTGAGCTTGGTTCGATCGCCCCACTACTACATGCTGAGCCTGAACTTATGGCAATTCCTGCAAAATTCATTTCGCGGACAAGGCGACGACCATCGATATATTTGTGACAGAAGCTGAGGTGGTGAGGTAATCTTTTTGAAGCAATTGCTCCTGTAGGGATCAGATTAGGAATATCTGCCAATAATGCATATAGGCGATCGCGTAATTTTGTTAACCGCGCAGACTCAGATACTAATTCCTGTTCGGCAAGTTCGGCGGCTAGACCTAAACCTGCGATCGCCGCAACGGCCTGTGTGCCTGAACGGTAGCCGCTTTCTTGTCCACCACCTTGGATTAAAGGAATTAGCGATCGCTTCTTAGTTGTGAGTGGATTGATATAAATTGCTCCAATCCCCTGCAATCCATAAAATTTATGAGCCGAAAGTGAAAGCAGATCGATCGGTAAAACTTGCACATCAATGGGGAGCTTGCCGATCGCTTGCACGGCATCAGTATGGAATAGCACATCAGCATTGCGACAAATTTGCCCTAATTTCTCAATCGGCTGGATAGTGCCAACTTCATTTTGGGCGGCGATAATCGATACAAGTACGGTATTAGGACGAATTGCTCGAGCTAGATCTTTAGGATTAACGCAACCTTGGCGATCTACAGATAAACGAGTAATTTCCCATCCATGTTGTTCTAAATACTGGGCTGGCAGCCGTATTGCCGAATGTTCAACCGAGGAGATGATCATGTGCTGTGGTGTACGGTATTGCCGCGCAATTCCCATAATCACCATATTGTCTGACTCCGTGCCGCCAGATGTGAAGATAATTCCTTCAGGATCAGCATTAATCAAACTGGCTACTTGCAAGCGCGAGCGCTCAATTGCCATAGTTGAGCGCTCGCCCCACTCATGTAGGCTAGAGGGGTTACCCCATTGCGATCGCATCACATTAGTCATCAAGTCAATGACTTCTGGTCGTGCAGGAGTCGTAGCACCATGATCTAGGTATATTTGCATAAAGTAATTTTATCCCATACCAAAGCACAAAATGGCTAAGCCACCTTGTGCTTTCAAAACCCTTACAGGGTGTGTTTTTTAATTTAGCGAAAAGAGTTTAAAAGCGTTACTGGTAGTTTCTAAAGCTAGCGTCTCTAGCTCCACATCACGCAATTTCGCTACACTCTCAGCCACATGCAACACATAGGCAGGTTCATTGCGCTTACCACGCTTGGGTGTAGGTGCAAGAAATGGGCAATCTGTCTCAACTAAGATGCGATCGCTTGGCACAATTTTTGCTGACTCATGTAAGTCATGGGCATTTTTAAAAGTAACCACACCACTAAAGCTGATATACATCCCCAAATCGATAAACCATTGGGTTTCTTCAGGATTGCCTGCCCAGCAATGCATCACCCCGCGAATGGGCTGATGAGAGGACTCTGCATTGATTTCTTGCAAAACTTCACGGGTAGCCACCGCCGCATCGCGTGAGTGAATGATTACTGGTAGATTTAGCGATCGCGCTGTGCGGAGTTGTGATTTAAAAGCTTCAATTTGAGCAGTTTTACTATCGGATTTAAAAAAATCTAAGCCAGTTTCACCGATCGCTACTACCCGTTGATCGCTAATTGCTAAAGACTTAATGCGATCGCCAATTTCAGGATTCCAACCTAATGTATTTAAGTTTTTATCTAATGGATGTAACCCAACCGCAAAACTCACTTCAGGAAATTGATCAGCGATCGCCTGAATTTGATGAAACTCATCGGGACTCACACAAGAATGCACTAACCTCGCTACACCATTACCCAGCCAGCGATCGCGAACTGCCTCAAGATCAGATTGAAAATCTTTGAAGTTGATGTGTACATGCGTATCTACTAGTTGCATAGAAAAAAGCTCTAAAAATCAAAATCATACCGATAGCCAGACTGTATAAAAACAGCGAGAAAATCAAACACTTCCCCACAAAGCTGTATTAATCTTCTCGCTCAAGTTTACTGACCAAACAATCTCCATAGTTAAGATACAAAACTCATCGCCAAGAATCAAAATTCTGACGATTAACTTTTAATTTTGACCTTATCTAACAGAGATTTAATATGTGCTTTGGCTTAATCTTCAGGGTCTTCTGATTGATCATTACTCAACTGGATCAGATGAATATGCTTGTAGCCAAGCTTAATTTCAAACTCATCCCCTTCATTCAAACCCATTGATCTTGTATAGGTAGAACCAATTACGATTTGTCCATTTTTATGAACACTGACTCGAAACGTAGGTTCGCGACCACGACCGTCTTTATTTTGTTCAGGATTAATTGCAAATCCTCTTGCAGCAAGCACTGCTTCATAAAATTCTGTTAAATTAACACGATCTACCCCGTCTTTTCCACGAGTGAAATACCCGCATTTTTTAGCTTGCTCACGCTTTGGTAAGTTATTTAGCTCTTTTGCTTTTTGAAGAAGCGCCTTTCCTGTTAAAGGAGAAGTTACAGTGTCTGTCATAAGATTATCAGAAATTTCAAGATTTCAAAATTGAAAACTTCTTTCTAAGAATAAAAGAAATTTTACAAATCTTGGTTTTTTTAAACCACATAGAATTGTTATCTCATTGTCGTACATTTTTAAACATATTGGACAAAATATTAAACGAATTTGAAAAATATTTTTGAGATTTTCTATAGGATTAAAAAAAATACGCTCAATAATGTCATATTGCTTTAGTAGATATATGGAAACATAAAAGAAATATACATATAATTTGACTTGATATTTCAGGCTGGATACTTCAATAGGAGTTAATGTATCTAAATTTAGATTAACTTATACCTAAAACCAACTAGACATTACAACACTTTGCGCTAAATTAAAACCCAGAAAAACTTTTGAAAGTGTTACAAAGCAACGCTTTCAAAAGTTTTTCTATACTACTTAAAGCCTCAACAGGCTGTATTCTATGTAGGATTTGAGTATCGACATTATTGCAATTACTATTGTAAATTTCTGGGATGGCTGTCCTAAATCATTAGTATATTTTGGGGTTTGTAGAAGAGCATCCCAAAGAGATGTGCTTCTACAAACCATTGAAGACTGCTATATATACAATGAGATATTGATGTTAATCATTACTTTACTTAAAACCTCACACTAATTAAAGCTATATTTCTTCACCCACTTAGGTGATTCATCCATTTTGCAATTTAGACTCTCCCAATTATTTATTTTGATCTCTGTTGCAAAATATAGCTAAACCAGACAAGAGATTAGTAAATTCAAAATATACATCTAATATTTCTATACCAGAAATCGTTGGGGCAAATCAAAACCCAAATATATGAAGCTATTAGCCACAGCCACATTCATTTATTTTGGGGTTACATTTTAAGAAAAACTTACTAAGTTAATCGAAATAGACACAATGTCTATTTCGATTAACTTAGGATGAAAGGATAAAGATCATCACCCAGTTTAATGTAAAGCATTAATTTAACCCCAGTACGACGACAGAGGAGAATGGTAATAATCACTTAGCAATTATTATCATTCTCCTTTATTTATGTTGTGCTTCGCATGACACAAATGGCTATACCGAACTCACGTTAATTTATAACAAAGAAAAAATGGCGTAGCCATTTTTTGCTTTCAAAACCCTTACAGGGTTTGTTTTTTAATTCACAGAAGTATAGCCACACTTTTGTGAATTGGTATTTAGACATTAATTTTGGATATTAGTAGGGGTTCGGTCTTGGCTTATGCTAAGTTGTTACCCCAAACGCGAAAAGCATTTTAATTTTTTTGATGGAGTAAGGGTATGAGCGCACAGGATCGAGTCTCCGTAGGTATTATTGGCGCATCGGGTTATGGTGGTATCCAATTGGTCAGACTGCTGCTGGAGCATCCATTGGTAGATCTTACTTACATGGGTGGCAGTGGTTCCGTAGGACAAAATTTTGCTGACTTGTACCCACATATTGCTCATGCAGTGAACTTGCCCATCGAAAATCTCGAGCCTGAAGCGATCGCTGATCGCTGCAAAATTGTCTTCTTGTCATTACCCAATGGCTTAGCTAGCAAAATTGCACCTCGATTATTGGCTAAAGGCTGTAAAGTTCTCGATTTATCCGCAGATTATCGCTTCACCGATCTGCAAATTTATGAATCTTGGTACAAAGAGGTGCGTACTGATGCTGAGGTGAATGCTAAAGCTGTGTATGGACTACCCGAAATCTATCGCGATCGCATTGCTACTGCGGACTTAGTAGGCTGTGCGGGTTGTTATCCTACGGCTAGTTTATTAGCTTTACAACCTTTGCTCAAGCAGGGCTTAGTTGATCCGAATACGATTATTATTGATGCGAAGTCAGGTACATCTGGCGGTGGTCGTCAACCGAAAACCAATCTATTACTAGCGGAGGCTGATGGTTCTCTGGCTGCTTATGGTATTGCGAGTCATCGCCATACCCCTGAAATTGAACAGATCTGTAGTGATATGTCAGGTCAAGAGGTACTAGTTCAATTCACCCCTCATCTTATTCCAATGATTCGCGGTATCCTGTCTACGGTATACGCCAAGCTGCGCGATCCTGGGCTGGTAAAGGAAGATGTGCTGACTATTTATAAGTCTTTTTACCGCAATTCGGAATGGGTTCAGGTATTACCTAAGAATACTTTCCCGCAAACGAAATGGGCTTTGGGTACAAATCTCTGTTATCTAGGAGTCGAAGTCGATGAGCGGACAGGACGAGTAATCGTGGTTTCAGCGATCGATAACTTGATGAAAGGTCAAGCTGCCCAAGCAGTGCAGTGCATGAATATCATGATGGGTTGGGAAGAGTCGATGGCTTTACCTAAGCTTACTTTCTATCCTTAAGAGTAAGTAGGGTGGGCATTGCCCACCCTACTTACTACCTTTAAATTTTATGAGGTTTATTAACTTTGCCTACTTCTGAACAAGGCATTATATGCGTCATATTGTGTCAATCTTTAACAAGCACTTTCACTCCCATCTTTTTAATACGTTTAGATGAACGCACAGGCAACGTATTCATATTAGCTGGGGATAATATAGAGATAGAAATTTATCGTAATGGTCTTTGGAGGTTTTTGTGATCAAACTTGATTTCAACACAATGACTAAGAATGAGCTACGCGCTTATGTTATTGCTCATCCCAGTGACAAAGATGCATTTCGTATACTTGTCGATCGCTTTACAGTAAATGCATCGCCAGAAACCTTTGCTATGCCTCAGTCAGTAGCTGATCTTCAAGAGATTGAGAGTTTAATTAAGCAAAAAGTGGAGCAGTCTTCTTAAGAAGATATTGGTTCAATCAATGCGTATACTCCGTTAAAACCCAATAATTAGTGGTGCGACGCTTTGCGCCGCACCACTAATTATTGGGTTTTTAGCTGGGAAGGGAGTACATGACAGAAACAGTCAAAAGTTTAGGTGAACAAGGATTGCTGAAAATTTTTCGGCAATATTGTAGCGAGGTAGTTGGAGATGATGGGGCGATCATGGGGGAAACTTTAGCCGATCGCCAGATGGTTGTGACTACAGATATGTTGGTGGATGGCGTGCATTTTAGCGATCGCACCACTAGTCCCGAAGATGTAGGTTGGCGGGCGGCGGCAGTGAACTTATCGGATTTAGCCGCAATGGGAGCGAAGCCTTGGGGCTTGGTTATGTCCGTAGGATTGCCGCCTGATACAGAAATTGCTTGGATTGAAGGTGTATATCGTGGCTTTAGTGAATGTTTACGTACCTATGGCACGGAATTAGTTGGCGGTGATACGGTGCGATCACCTGTTCGCACTTTATCAGTAACTGCTTTTGGGCAAGTACCTCAAAACCAAGTTATTCAAAGGCATACGGCGCGGGTTGGTGATGCGATTGTGATTACAGGTCTGCATGGACTCTCTAAGGCAGGTTTAGAACTTCTATTAAATGAAAAATTACAAGAGAAGTTATTAGCGCCGATGCAAATAGGCGATCGCAACTTAGCAGGACAAGAGCTAGTAAAAGCAATTTGTAGCTATCATCAGCGACCAATTCCACGCTTTGATGCAATTCATCTTTTGCATAAAATCTTTAAACAGGAAAAACACTTACGCGATTTTTCTGTCTCAGGAATGGATAGCAGCGACGGATTAGCGGATGCGATCGCCCAAATTTGTCGTGCTAGTAATGTCGGTGCAAAGATCTATTGGGATGCGTTACCAAATCCTGAAGTGGTGCAGATCTTGGCAGGCGATCGCGCTTTGGATTGGGTCTTGTATGGGGGTGAAGATTTTGAACTAGTTCTATGTATGTCTTTAGAATTGGCAGAGAAGTTTGTAAGCTGCTTAGCTAGTACTGTAATTATTGGCGAGATTGTTGAAGGCAATCAACTGGATGGGTTAGATATGCGATCGGCTTTTCAACACTACGAATAAAGGTTTTGATACTTTTGCTTCGCAAAAGTATCAAAACCTTATTTGACCAAAGTCTTTTCATGTTGTCCTCGTAGCTGACCACAAGCTGCATCTGCCTCCAGCCCTCTTGTGCGGCGTACACTTACAGCAATTTTATAACCTTCCAAAATCTGCACAAAAGTCTGAATCGCACTTTCACTTGGGCGTTTGTAATCAGCATCGCTGACAGGATTGTAAGGAATCAAATTAACGTGACTTTGGAAACCACGAATCAAGTAGGCGAGTTCTTCAGCCTGTTCAGGAGCATCATTGACACCCGCTAGTAAAGTGTATTCAAAACTAATTCTTCTACCCGTGATTTCTACATACTCGCGGCAGTCATCCATTAACGCGATCAGTGGATAGCGTTCGGCTGATGGAATCACTTGGGCGCGAACTTCTTGCGTTGGTGCATGGAGACTGACCGCTAGAGTTACTTGCAAATGTTCTTGGGCAAAGCGAGGAATTTGATTGGGAATACCGACAGTAGAAACGGTGATATTACGCTGACCGATACCAATATCTTTGTTAATAACGTTGATTGCTCCAACCAGATTTTCATAATTAAGTAATGGCTCACCCATGCCCATAAATACGATATGGCTGACACGTTGCTGCATGACCTCCTGCACCGTCAGAACTTGATCGATAATTTCATGCTTTGCCAAGTTCCGCCGAAATCCACCCTTGCCTGTAGCGCAAAAATCACACGCCATTGGGCAACCAACTTGAGTTGAGACGCATACGGTTAAGCGCTTACTAGTCGGGATACCAACGGTTTCGACAATTTCGCCATCAGCGAGTTTCAGCAGAAATTTCTCTGTACCATCGCGAGTTTGTTTGTGCAGATGAATCTGCGATCGCCCAATTTCCGCAGTCGGATTCAGGGCAAACTGCTCGCGCCAAGCTTTGGGAAATACTGTAATGTCTTCTAAACTATGAGCGCCTTTGCTGTACAGCCATTCATAGAGTTGTTTACCCCGATAGCGCGGCTGTCCTTGTGATTCTACCCATTCGGTCAGTTCCGACAGCGATCGCCCCAATAGCGGTAGGGATTTGGAAGCGGTATTTGAGAGCTTGTTGGCAATCATGGCAGATAACAAATGGGATAAGTAACGTGATGTGCAACTCAGAAAGAGCAAAAAAATTCACAGCCGAGAGTGTTAGAAAATAGGAATAACACTATTAGCGGTGATCATCATGTTTTCTATGGAATATTTTATCATTGCCGTCTTTTGCAAAATCGATGAACTACTCAAAGAAATAACCGCAACCTAACGAGTCAGATTCAAAGGATTTGCAACAGCCATAAGTGATACAAAAGCGCAACATGGCTACCCCATTTTGCGCTTTCCACACCCTTACAGCGTTTGTTTTTTGATTCACAGACGTGTTGCCCCGCTTTTGTGAATT
>JBJTVM010000385.1:0-6620 GCA_046081205.1 Pseudanabaena sp.
CTTCTTGGGTTTTGATTTGTCCTAATACAGGTGACGAAAGCTATACTCTTAGGAGATTTTTGGGAATCCATTTGCTTAAACCTGTCAAGCGATCTCGCCAAGTCACACAGTCCCGAACCTCTTCAGGTAAAAGGCTTGCCATATAACGTAGTTCGGTATTAGAGAGAGGCGATCGTCCACAGAAAAATGCATGTCTAGGCTTACGACTGCAATAGCCAAAAAAGATCGCTGATCGATCAAATTTAGTGGGGGGCTTGCCGCGATGATAGTATCGTGCCGTATCTACAAAAATCACTGTTCCTGCCTTACCCGTACAGGTTTTATACCAATTTTCCTGCATATGTTTGGGTAATATCTCTTGAATTTAATGATGAAACGCAGTTTTATAACGGCGCATAGATCTAGTTTTTAAGTTTCTACATAGAAATTCATTTGCTTCAGGAGTGACACATTCAAAGGGACCACCATCCTCGTTTACATCATTGACATAAACTCCTATTTTGATCATTTGCCAGTCTTCTTTATCCTGATGCCATTTTCGTGGGTCAGATTCTCTGCCATCTGGAAGACTGTAGTAATAAGACAATCCATCATAGCCTACAGGCAGCTTAAGGTAGTTTTCTATGATGCGGAGAAGTTTGCTATCTGCGCCCCATAAAAATAGTTCTGGGTAGCGCATAATTTGCTCTGCACTAATGTTGAGCGTGTGCTTGCCTGCATACAGAGGATTTTGGGCATTTAACTTAAGTTCTTGTGAAATATTCTGGGCAGCACTAAAAAAGCGATCGCTATTTGGGATTGCTAAATCATCCAAAGTTGCCATTGCAACTCCATTTTTTTCTAGCTCTTGGACAATTTTGCACTCTTCAGGTGTAGGTCTATGGAGTAAGGGTTGATATTCTTGGATAAATCTTTGGTAGCGCGGATACAATACTCTTTGCTCAATCACATCAAGATTGCTAATAAATAGAGCGATATCCGATGGAGCGCTGACTGCTCGTTGCCATAGTTTATCTATGGTTTGGTAAGCCTGAGATATGACTTGTTGATACATCCGAATAAAACCTTGGCAATGATCATTGAGTGCGCTTGTCTCGGATTCCAATGAAGACTGGCAAAATCGTAAAAAGTTTCTGTTTTTATAATAATAAACTATAAAAGATTAGAGGCGACGAGAAACGTCGCCTCTAATCTTTTATAGTCAAGCCAGCCAACTTAAAATTTCATGATTGACACGCTCAGGATGATCATCATGGGCGCAATGCCCCAATCCTTCCAAATACATCAAAGTTGCGTTAGGTGCATATTTCACTAATCGCTTTCCTTCAGATGGTGGAATTAAGCGATCGCAACTTCCCCACAGAATTAACAATGGAACCTGTAATTGAGAAAGGGCTTGAGTTAAGCTCGGTGAATAGTTGGGTTGATTAATACTGCGATTGAGACAGAGGAAAGCTTCAGCAGCTTGGCGATCGCGGGCAGGTTTAGCAATAATTTCCACCAATTGATCATCCACCCGATGGCGATCGCAATAGACAATTCCCTTCAGCACTAAACGAATCGTGAAGGGTTGGCGCACTAAATGGAATAGAGGTTTAACTAGAAATGCCGAGATGATCGCCTTAACCGTGCGTTCAATTGGTTGTAATGCTTTCGGAACCATATCGTTAAAAGCTGCGATATCAGGCAAACTTATAACAACTACGTTTGAGGCAATTTCGGGGTGATGACTAGCCGCGATCGCCGCAACTAGAGAGCCAATCGAGTTGCCAATAATCACCATTGGCACATTAATAAACTTTTGCCAAAACTGAAAAACTTGCTCTACCCATAGATGGATCGAATAGCGCGCCGATGGTTTCTCTGAGCCACCAAAGCCTAATAAATCAATTGCATAAACCGTATGATTTTCAGCTAAGGCAGGAATATTGCCACGCCAATGATCGATTGCTGCCCCAAACCCATGAATTAGTAAAATTGGCGGCTTAGTACGATCAGCATTCTGCGCTCGACAAAAGCCATAACGCGATCGCCATCCTCGAAAGTACCAGTCACGATATTGCATTGCCTTAGCCATGTTGAGCACTGTTTGAGCACTGTAAATCTTCTTGCGAACCATACTTTAATGATCAAGGTAATAATCAAGGCTCGCTTGGCGAGCCTTGATTATTTATTCGCCTTTTGCCCGAACCAAACGACCGTCACTGGTGACATGCAATCCACATTCTTGATTACTCATCTCCCACCACCAACGACCAGCGCGAAGGTCTTCACCCGCTTGGACGGCTCTGGTACAGGGCGCACAACCAATGCTAGGGAAGTTCTGATCATGGAGAGCATTATAGGGAACTGCGTTAGCATGAATGTATTCCCACACTTGATCATTTGTCCAATCAATCAAAGGATTGATCTTAGCAATGTTGCGATCGCCATCTAGCTCAACAGTCTCCATTGTGGAACGGTTGGCTGTTTGGTCGCGACGTAGCCCTGTAATCCAAGCATCCAAACCTTTAGTCGCACGACCAAGCGGCTCTACCTTGCGAATGTAACAACATTGCTTGCGATTTTCAACACTGTCATAAAACAGATTAATTCCCTTAGCGCTGACCATCTGCTCAACAGCCTCAGCCTGTGGGAACATGATTCGCAATTGAAGTTGAGGATATTTTTGTTGGACTTTAGCTATTACTTCATAGGTTTCAGCATTCAATCGACCTGTATCGAGAGTGAACACATGGGCATCAGGCTTGATTTTGGAGATCATATCGATCAAGGCGACATCTTCGGCTCCAAAACTCGAAGCTAGCGAGATCTTTTCATAGTTACCGAGCGCCCATGTGAGTACTTCTTGAGGGGTTTTGCCCTTGAGTTGAGCGGCGGCGCTGTCAATGTCTGTTTGTAAGGTCATTAGTTACTTGGTGAATGCGCTGACTTAAAAATATTAGAACTTACGCAAAAACACTCTGAAAACCTCATTTAACCGTAAAGGCAATTCATGAGTTGCCTTTACATTTCGTCCTTTTGCGTAAGTCCTAAATATAATTTTATACCAATTCACAAAAGTGTAGCTACACTTCTGTGAATTAAAAACCAAAGCCTGTAAGGGTTTTGAAATCGCAAAATAGCTACGCCATTTTATGCTTTGGTATTACGATAGCGGTTTTCATTTTACCTGCGGCAAAATGAAAACCGAAAGTCCTGACAGTAGCCTAAATAAACACCATTGGCTTATTCTTAAACGGCGCAAAAGCTTCTGCATCAAAGCGGTAGAGACTGGCGGGACGACCTGCTCCCCTTGAAGTTTTGATACCAGTATCGCTGAGAAATCCAAGCTTAAGTAAACGAGTGCGAAAGTTAGAATAATCAGAAAAATTCTCTCCCAGCACAGTTGTATAAAGTTGATAGAGATCACTTAGCGTAAATGATTCAGGCAAGACATCAAAAGCCACAGGACTATATTCAAGCTTGTTACAAAGGCGGCCGTGTCCATATTCGAGAATGCGATTGTGATCAAAGGCGAGTTCGGGAACTTGCTTAACGGGATACCACGCAATTCCACTGACTCCATCGGCAATTAGTTCCGCTTGAGAGAATGGAACTAATGCAAAATAACTAACAGATAGATAACGCACGGCATAGCTATCTGGAGCTTCACGAGGATCACGTCCAATATCACCAAAGGTAAAGAGTTGCTCTAAATAGAGATTTTTAGCCCGAATTTTTTCAGAGAGAATCCGATAGGCAGCTTCTTCGAGGGATTCACCTTGACGCACGAGTGTCCCAGGTAAGCACCAGCGATCGCGATAGGGTTCATGTTGGCGCATTACCAGTAGCACCAATAGACGATTCTGCTCGGTATCTACGGAAAAAATCACGTTGTCAACACCGACCTTAAAATCTGCTAGGGGTTTGGGGGCTATGGGGCGGGACTTGTCTGCCATGCGTAAAGCGACTCTCGTTGGATATATGCTGCGACTGTGGGTATTATGACTGAACTGTTGCCATTGTTGCGATAGTCTGACGAAGAAACGTTAGGTATTGAGGTGGAGTCTGGGGCGATCGTCACTTCAGTACCCATATTTACAAGGCAATCAATATCAGCAGCAGCAATGCTTACGCCTTGACGAGGCACAACTAGCAGCTTAACTTGATGTAACAAATCTTGGGCGCGATACCATGTAGGCAATTGCGGCACAAGGTCGCCACCGATGACAAGGGTAAAGTTTGCATGGGGCAAGATTTGTTTGGCTTTCTCGACGGTATTAATTGTACGCGGGTCACTAATTTCAGGTTGTAAAGCGATCGCCTGTGCTGGTGGTTGGATGGCGGCAATGGTTAACTCCATCATAGCGATGCGATCGCGTAGGCTTGCTTGATGAGTTTTAAACGGGTTGTCTGATACCCAAACGATTGTGCGATCGTAATGGTTGTTGAGCCATTGCAAGATCTGTTGATGTCCAATGCTAGGTGGATCGGCGCTAGTTCCAAAGAGAGCGATGTTCATTTGCATGTTATGTGAGAAATTCTGGATCGAGGATTTGGGCGATCTCGTAGGGACATTTAACTGGAAAAGTTTCTAGAGCCTTTTGTGTTTCTTTTGCCGCATCTCTCCGCGCCCGTCGATAGTATTTCTCTATCCATTCTGAATCTTGAAGGAATCTTTGCAAACTAGGAGTATCTTCTAGACAGTCTTGAATTTTGTCACGACAATTAGAAAGTGTGTTATTCCAACTCGGTATTCTTTTCTCAGGTTGGTACTGACATTTGAGTAAGTGTATTAATAGCACCTGAAAATAGCTACTGAGTTCTTTTTGTTCGCTACGTCCCAATGCTTCTAACTCCTCGATCAAATTTTTAACATCCAATTCTGCCCAACGACCTTTCTGGAGGTACTCAGCCTGTTGCTGTGTCCATGTTAAGAAGTCTTGTTCATAACTTGCTACTTTTTCCATAGTCTAGTTTGATGGGTTGCCAATCTGAAAAGCTATATATGCATGTTAAAGCATTTTTTGAGGCGATCGCTTTTCTCAAAGTTAAAAATCAATAGCGATCGCCAAAATTTTCAAGTCAATGTAATAATTATGGCTAAGCCATTTTGGTTTGGTGACTTATGGAGAAATTACTTAGACGTTCGGATGTCATAAATACATTAACTAATCATCAAGTAGAGCTTGAACAACTTGGTGTAAAATCCTTACACTTGTTTGGATCTGTCGCTAGGGATAAGGCAACCCCTAATAGTGATATAGATTTTTTGGTAGAGTTTGAACAGTCTGGTGGATTATTTCAGTTGTTCAAGCTGCAACATTTTCTTGAGGATTTATTCCAGTGCAAAATTGATGTTGGTACAGAAAAGTCTTTAAAGGAACATTTACGCACACCTATTAAGAAGGATCTTATCAATGTCTTCTAGGGATTGGCAATTGAGAATGGAACACCCTGACTTTCTATCTTCAGTCTTTAGTTGCTGAACTTCTGCAAATTCTAATAGATAGCAAGTAACTGAGCGATCGCTTTTCTCAAAGCTAAAAATCAATGGCGATCTCCAAAATTCTCAAGTTAATCAAAACACCTATTGTTTTCGGAATTGAGTATTTAAGGCAATCCCCGCTTTTTCAGTTTTGCCAAAGCATCAGCCGCAGCTTCTTTTTCTGCATCTTTCTTGTTACGACCTTTGCCCTCACCATAGATTTTGCCATTGACATAGACTTTAGCTAGAAATTCGGGAGCGTGAGACATTCCGCCAATCTGTTCTGTTTCATACTTGGGAGGAGTTGTTGCTCCATTTGATTGTACAAATTCCTGAAGTTTATTTTTGGAATCTATACTAGAGCGAACAAACATGACATCTTTGGGTACAGAGTCAAATAGTTTCTCTATTAAAGGACGAAGTGCATCGATATTACGGCTGTTATCTAAGTAGTATGCGCCAACCAATGCTTCAAATGTACTACTCAGAATATTAGGATTAGTATAACCACCTTCTCTTTTTGCGCCTTCTCCCAAGCGGATTCTAAAATCTAGCCCAACTTCAGTCGCAAATCGAGCAAGTTGTTTTTCATCCACAAGCGCCGAACGTCTGCGAGTCATTTCATCTTCAGCCATTTCAGGATTTTGTTCATATAGGTATTCCCCACTAATAAAATTGAGAATAGCATCGCCAAGAAATTCTAGTCTTTCATTATGTCCAGATCCATCAAAGTTTTCATTCACAAAGGAGCGATGAGTAAGCGCACGACGAAGTAATTTTTCGTCATTGAAAATCAAAAGTTTATGCATTTTTATTGAGTTTATTTGTTAGAAAAGTAGTTGCCTGAATCCAGAAGATATATTGAATAGATTCTAGAATGAAATCAAGACAGTCATCTAGTAAAAATATAGCGTTTCACAATCCCGTACTTCACTCAATTGTGAAACGCTATAACGCATTAGTTGCCAGTATAATGACCTGATGCTGTGGAAAATTTAATAAAATTACTCTCTACAGAATACTGTAAACGATCATATTCATTTACTCGACGTGACCAACCTTGATCATGTTTCAAAGGCTTCGGCTTTCCAATCCCCTCGAATGGATCTTTCATAACGTCGCGCATCATGCGTATTAAGCGAAGCGCTTC